>NZ_JAPWHT010000644.1:0-4361 GCF_027270795.1 Streptomyces sp. ActVer | reverse complement strand
AGCCCGCTGCCGCTCCGGCCCGGCACCATCGTGGCCCTCACCACGGACGGCCTCGTCGAGTCCTCCGAGCTCGAAATGGAGGACGGCCTGAACGAGCTGTGCGACGAGCTGTCCGCCGCCGACCCCGCCCACCTCGGACTCGTCGCCGACGCCCTGCTCGCGGGCGCCAACCGCAGCGACGACGTGGCCCTGCTCCTCATGCGCTACGACGGACTCGACCTGCGGCCGCTGCGCGAGAGCTGGACGGTGTGGCGCGTACCCGAGGCAGTCCGCCACGCCCGCCGCTTCACCCGGCGCACCCTGCGCGTCTGGGGTGTCATGGAGGAGTCCGACGCCATCCTGCTGGTCGTCTCCGAGCTCGTCACCAACGCCCTCGTGCACACCGACGGCCAGGTCCGCCTCGACCTCACCCTCATCAACGACCGCCTGCGCATCGCCGTCGCCGACGCCTCACCGCGTACGCCCATCAAACCCACCAGCATCGGCTGGGAGGCCACCGGCGGCCGCGGCATCCTCCTCGTCGAGGCCCTCTCCGCGACCTGGGGAACGGTCCCGGTCAGCGGCGGCAAACAGGTGTGGGCCGAGATCGCCGTGACCGAACCGCCCGTGACCGAACCGCCCGTGACGGAACCGCCCGTCCTAGGCTGATCCCGTGCGCCTTCTCCTGATGTCCGACACCCACCTCCCCAAGCGCGCCAAGCAGCTCCCCGCGCCGCTGCTCGCCGAACTCCCGCGTGCCGACGTCGTGATCCACGCGGGCGACTGGGTGGACACCGCCACCCTCGACCTTCTGGAGAGCCGCTCGAACCGGTTCATCGGCGTGTACGGCAACAACGACGGCCCCGAACTCAGAGCCCGCCTCCCCGAGATCGCCCGGGCCGACCTCGACGGCCTGCGCGTCGGAGTCGTCCACGAGACCGGCGCCGCACAAGGCCGCGAGACGCGGTGCGCCGCGCGCTTCCCGGACCTCGACGTCCTGGTCTTCGGCCACAGCCACATCCCCTGGGACACCACGGCCCCGACCGGCCTGCGCCTCCTCAACCCGGGCTCGCCCACCGACCGCCGACGCCAGCCGCACTGCACGTACATGACGGCGACGGTGAAGGACGGCGAGCTCACCGAGGTACGACTCCACCGGTTACCGCCCCGCAAGACGGGGGACGGCTGACGGTCCGGCAGAAAATCAGTGGACGGTAAATGTTCCGGCGGATGGGATGGGTCGGCCGCTTCCCGGTCCGCACACAGGAGTTGACCCTTGTCATCCGGTGACCCGCATGCCCACGACGACGTGACCATCGACGCCGATCTCGTCCGCCGTCTGCTCGCCGTCCAGTTCCCCCAGTGGGCCGAACTCCCGATCTCGCCGGTGCCCAGGTCCGGGATGGACAACGCGACGTTCCGGCTGGGCAACGTCCTGTCCGTACGGCTGCCCCGCTACCCGCGCTGGGTCGGGCAGGTCGAGCGCGAGCACCGCTGGCTGCCGCTGCTCGCCCCGCATCTGCCGTTGACGGTGTCCGAACCGCTGGCGGCGGGGGTGCCGGGGGAGGGCTACCCCTTCCCCTGGTCGGTCTACCGGTGGCTGGAGGGCGAGACGGCGACCACCGAGGGGCTCGCCGATCCGGTGCGGGCGGCAGGGCAACTGGCGGGGTTCATCAGGGCGTTGCGGAAGATCGACGCCACCGACGGTCCAGGACCGCAGTGGAGCAACGCGTTCCGCGGGGTACCCATGGGCGACGAACGCGACTCGCTGGCCGCCGACGCCCTGGTCCGGCCGAAGATCGCCAAGCTGAAGGACATGGTCGACACGGACGCCGTGACGGCCGTGTGGGACGCGGCACTTACGGCACCGGCCTGGGACGGACCGCCGGTCTGGTGCCACGGCGACCTTGCGACCGGCAACCTGCTGTCCGTCGACGGCCACCTCAGCGCGGTCATCGACTTCGGCACGCTGGGCGTCGGCGACCCCGCCGTCGACGTGCTGCCCGCGTGGAAGTTCCTGCCCGACGCGGCACGCGGCACCTTCCGCGAGGCACTCGGCGACGACGACGCCACCTGGGCACGCGGACGCGGCTGGGCGCTCGCCGGATCACTGCCCGTACTCGACGACTCCTTCTTCCAGGAGGACCCGGCCCGCGTGACCACGGCCCTGCGCCACCTCGAAGCGATCATCGCCGACTTCCACGACGAGACCTGACACGCCGACGCCCGAGACACAGGACGACCAGGGAGCCGTCGGCATCGGGAAGTTCCGTGGTGGCGCCCTCGGCCGTCAGGCAGCCGGCCAGCTCTGCAGGGCCATGTCGGCCACCCGCTGGAGGCGTTCACGGGTGGTGCCGCCGACGGCTTGGACGGCGATGCCGTTCGCCACGGTCATGAGGTAGCGGGCCAGTAGTTCGGGATCGGCGTCGGGAGGCAGGTCGCCTTCGTCGACGGCTTGCCGGAACCGGTCGCGGAGGAGGGAGGTGTGCTCGTCGCGCCAGGTGATGAGGGCGTCGCGGGCGTTGCTTCCCGTGTCGCCGGCGGCGAGGGATCCTCGGAGCCAACCTGTACGTCGACGGCGGCGAGAACCAGATCTGACCCGCGGTCCACAACGTGAGCAGTGTCCGTCTCGGAGCCACCGCATCCGGGCGTCGGGTGCGGGCCTGTCACTGTTCCCGCGGGTGGATCTCCCCGGCCGTCGCCGTCAGCGGGGCGCCGCTGCCGCCCCAGCGCAGGGCGACGATCTCGGCGGCGACGGACACGGCCACCTCCTCGGGCGTACGTGCTCCGAGGTCGAGGCCGACCGGCGAGCGCAGCCGGGCCAGTTCGGCCTCGCCGAGACCGCCGTCCCGCAGCCGCTTCATCCGGTCGTCGTGCGTGCGACGGCTGCCCATGGCCCCGATGTACGCGGCCGGCCGGCGCAGCGCCTCCTCCAGGAGCGGCACGTCGAACTTGGGGTCGTGGGTGAGGACACAGATCACCGTGCGTTCGTCGGTCGGGGTGGCGTGCAGATAGCGGTGCGGCCACTCGACGACGACCTCCACGCCCGCCGGGAAGCGTTTCGGGGTGGCGAAGACGGGCCGGGCGTCGCACACGGTCACCCGGTAACCGAGGAAGGCGCCGATGCGGGCCACGGCGGCCGCGTAGTCGATCGCCCCGAAGACCAGCATCCGCGGCGGGGGAGCGAAGGAGTGCAGGAAGACCGTCACGGCGTCCTCGCGCCGCTCGCCGCGCGGGCCGTAGTGCCGCTGCCCCGTGGCGCCCAGGGCCAGTTCGCCCCGGGCGTCGGCGCTCACCGCCACATCCAGGCCCGTCGTGCCGAGCGTGCCCGACACCTCGTCCTCCCAGACGGCGAGGGTCGCGCCGCGCTGAGCAGGGCCGTCGATCACCGTCGCCGCGGTCACCGGGCGGCCCGCGGCCACCGACTCCGCGACCGCCCCGAAGGACGGATCGAGGGCGGCCGTCACGGGCCGTACGAGGAGGGTGATCTCCCCGCCGCAGGTCAGACCGACGGCGAACGCGTCCTCGTCGCTGTACCCGAAGGTTTCGAGCCGCGCCTCGCCGGACTCCACCACGTCCTGGGCCAGCTCGAACACCGCACCCTCGACACAGCCGCCGGACACGCTGCCCACGACCTCGTCACCGGGACCGACGGCCATGGAGGCGCCCGGATCCCGTGGCGCGCTCCGGCTGACGGCGACGACCGTGGCGAGACCGAAGGGGGAGCCCTCCGCGTACCACCGGCCGAGCGCCGGGAGGATCTCACGCATCGCCCGCTCCTCTCACCACCGCCGCCAGACGTTCCAGCGCGGCCAGGCTGTGTCCCTCGACGAATGAGTCAACGCTCGGCAGCGCCGCCGCCATACCGGCGGCCAGGGGCGCGTAGCCGGGACGGGCCTTGCGCGGATTGGCCCAGATCACCCGGTGCGCCAGCCGGTGCAAGCGTCGCATCTGGGCCGCGAGCAGCTCGGGATCGCCACGCTCCCAGCCGTCCGACAGCACGACGACCACCGCACCGCGCGCCATACCGCGCTGCCCCCACCGGTCGAGGAAGCCCCGCAGCAGTTCGCCGAGCCGGGTACCGCCCCGCCAGTCCGGCACGGCCGCCGCGACCGCGGCCATCGCGGCCCCGGGATCGCGGTGGGTCAGCTCACGGGTCACCCGGGTCAGCCGCGTACCGATCGTGAACACCTCCGTACGGGCACGGCCGCCGTACGGCCCGGCATGCGCGGCGGCGTGCGCGAACCGCAGCAGCGCGTCCGCGTACGCGGACATCGAGCCGCTGACGTCCACCAGCAGCACCACCCGGCGCGGTCGCTCGGCCCGGGCCCGCATCCGGGGCGGCGCGGGCCCGCCGCCCCGCCGCAGCACCTCCCGCACGG
>NZ_JAPWHT010000643.1:0-4368 GCF_027270795.1 Streptomyces sp. ActVer | reverse complement strand
CCCGTGAAGGCGGGCATCGCGGCCGGTGTCGTCGCGGCGGCCGTCGCCGTGGTGGCGCTCGCGCTGACCGGTGACGAGGTGAAGCCCAAGGACCCCGTGGCCAAGCCGGAGCCGTCGCCGCCCGTCGTCGAACCGCGCGTACCCTCGCCGTCGCCGAAGCCCCCGAAGGCGGAGCCCGCGCCGAATCCGCCGGTGCCGATCGTGGCGTCCTCGCCGCGTCCTACGCCGAGTCCCACCCCGAAGCCGACGCCCACCCCCACCCCCACGGCCACTACGAACCCGACTCCCCCGCCGAAGCCGACGCCTCCCCCTGCACCGGCCCCGAAGCCGCCCCCGCCGCCTGCGCCCCCGGCGGTCTTCCAGTGGAACCAGCTGGACTACGGCGTCACCGGCGACGGCACCAAGCCCGAGATGCGGCTCGGCGAGAGCAGCTGGGTCTGGCAGCGGTACGGCATGTCGATCGCCGACACGTCGTACGCGAACGGCGTCACCGTCCACGGCGCCTCCTCGGTCACCATCGACCTCAACCGCACGTGTTCCTCGTACGACGCGGTGGTCGGGGTCGACGACATGACGATGGGGCTCGGCCGGGTGCGGTTCTCCGTCTTCGCGGACGGGGCCCGGATGTGGCAGTCGGGGCTGGTCCGGGGCGGTCATGGCGCGGTGCCCGTGCATGTGGATCTGACCGGCAGGAAAACGATCCGCCTGGTCGTCGAGCCGCATTCGCCCTTCGACTCGGTGGCGTTGGCGGACTGGGCGGATTCGCGGTTCCGCTGTCAGTGAGTGCGTGGTCCACGCGCCGGTGCCGGGGTATCGGGCAGCCGTGGGGTCCCGTGGCGGCGTCAGCGGGTGCCGGTGTGCGTGACGGCGGCCGAGGCCTCGGCCAGTTCCTGCAGGACGTCGTCCGGGGTGAGCGTCTCGCCGGTGCGCCGCTCGGTGTCGTACGCCCGTCGGCCCAGGTGGGACAGGGCGGCGGTCTCGATGCGGTCGATGTCCCGGCTGTAGGGCAACGGACGGGGGTGGCCCTGGCGCCAGCGGGAGCCCGCGGCGAGGAGGCGGACCACGCGCGCGTGGTCGCCGATGTCGCCGAGGACGCCCGCCGCCCGCTCGGCCAGCGTGGCGAGGACCACCTCCGAGCACCGCGCGGACACGGCCTCGCGCATGGTGTCGGCCAGTCTGCGCAGCCCGTGCCCGGGGCTCGCCTCGACCGCGACGAGTAGCGCGTCGAGGCCGTCCAGCGCGGCGAGGAACTGAGCCGGCGGTGTGCCGCGGTCCATCTCCACGCGGGCCGCCAAGTGCAGCTCGCGGGCCCGTACGAAGTCCTGGTCGTCGAAGGCCATCTGCGACCGCATGAGAAGGACGAACGCCCTTGAGTCCGGCACCGCGTAGCGATCGGCCGCGGCCGTCGCCTCGTCCAGCGCCGCGAGAGCCGTGGCCCGGTCCCCCACGTAGTAGGCGATCTCGCCGAGGCGGGCGATGAGGAACGGCGTCTCCACATACGCCCCCACCTCGACCGCGAGCCGCATGGCGTCCTCGAACTCGCTCTTCGCCTCGTCGAAACGGCTGCGGGCCATGGCCGTCTCGCCGCCCGCGCTGCTCACCTGGGCGAGCATCCAGCGGTCCCCTGTGCGCCGGGCGACGGCCCGCAGCTCCACGAGGGTCTCGTCCACGCCCTCCATACCGCCGGGGCTGTCCACCGCTACATGGACGCCGAACAGCAGGGCCGCACCGATCTCCCAGTCACCGCCGTGCTCCCGGCAGTTGGCCAGTGACATCTCCATGTCGTGGCGGATGCCTTCGGTGTTGCCGAGAACGAACGCCATCAGCGGCCAGATGATGCCGGGGAACCGCGCCGCGTCCGGACCGCCCCGCGCCATGGTGGCCCGCACGCTCCTGGCGTACTCCTGCGTCCGCTCGTCCTTCAGCGGGACCTGGCCGAGCTCCGCCCTCAGGAAGAGATCCAGCATGCGCAGTCTCATACGGATCCGGTGCGAGGGGTGATCCTTCTCGGCCTCGGGGTCGGCGAGGTAGGCCTCCATGGGATCGACGGCGTCGAGGTCGAGCACCCCCTCCGGGGGTCGTCTCCCGCAGCCGGGCGGTGTCGATGCCGGTACGTCGGAGGGGGCGGAGGCGTCGAAGGAGCCGGAGGAGCGTTGGTCGAGGGCCGTGCCCAGGCGCAGGGCCTGGTCCGCCCAGGTCGCGCCTTCCCGGCGGAAGTTGCGCAGCCACCAGAACCAGCCCATGGCAAGGGCGATGGAGCCCATCTCCGCCTCGTCGGCGGCGACGAGGCTCCGGTGGAGCGCCGCGCGGATGTTGTCCAGGTCGGACTCCAGTCGGCCGATCCACCGGAGCTGGTCGGCGGACCGCAGAAGGGGATCGGCCTCCTCGACCAGCGCGCGGGCCCACGCGCGGTGCCGGCGCTCGGCCGCGGCGCGCAGCTCGGGGGTCTCGGCGGCGCGCTCCGCCGCGTACTCGTGGATCGTCTCCAGCATGCGGTAGCGCATGCCGTCGGTCCCTCGCAGGCCGGGCGTCGCGACGACCAGGGACTTGTCGACGAGCGCGCCGACGATCTCGGCCACAGGGCCGGTGCACACGGCCTCGGCGGCGTCCAGGTCCCAGCCGCCCGCGAAGACGGAGAGCTCGCGAAGGACGGTCCGCTCGGGCTCGTCGAGCAGGTCCCAGGACCAGTCGACGACCGCGCGCAGGGTCTGCTGGCGGGGCAGCGCCGTGCGGCTTCCGGAGGTGAGGAGGCGGAAACGGTCGTCGAGGCGGTCGGCGATCTGGCGCGGGGTGAGCATGCGCAGCCGGGCGGCGGCCAGCTCGATGGCCAGGGGCAGGCCGTCGAGGCGGCGGCAGATCTCGTCGACGGCGGCGGGGTCGTGGCTGACGTCGGCGTCCGGGTACGCCGCGACCGCCCGCTCCGTGAAGAGGCGGTGCGCCGGGTCGGGGAGCAGGGGCTCGACCGGGCGCACGGACTCGCCGGGCACGCCCAGGGGTTCGCGGCTGGTGGCGAGGATCGTGAGGCCCGGGCAGTGGGTGAGGAGGGTCTCGGCGAGCTCGGCCGCGGCACCGATCACATGTTCGCAGTTGTCAAGGATCAGGAGCTGGCTGCGCGGGGCGCAGTACTCGATGAGCAGGGCGACCGGGTCGTCCTGCTGCACCGTCATCTCGTGGGTCATCAGCACGGTCTCGCGCAGACCGAGGGCACTGACGACCGCACTGGTCACCGCCTCCGGCCGGTCGAGCGGGGCGAGCTCGGCCAGCCATGCCTGCGGATGCCCGGCGGCGGCTTCCTCGGCGAGACGGGTCTTGCCGGATCCGCCCGGTCCCGTGAGGGTGACGAGACGGACCCTGTGCAATTCGGAACGGATGGCGTCGAGTTCGGGTTCCCGGCCCACGAAGGAATTCAGACGGGGGCGGATGTTGCCGGTGCGGTCGGCTCTTGAGGGGGTGGTGGGGGTGTACGGGTTCGAGGACGGGGTCGGGCTCGGAGCGGCGACCGGGGCTGCCAGTGCTGCCGGTGCTGCCGGTGCTGTCGGCTGAGGTGTCAGCAGTTCCCCGTGCAGGGCTCGGAGTTCCGGGCTCGGGTCGGTGCCGAGGCCGTCCGCCAGGGCCCGGCGGGCCGTCTCGTACGCGGCCAGGGCGTCCGCCGTGCGGCCGGTGTCGCGCAGGGCCCTGATGAGGAGGGCGTGCAGGGGTTCGTCGTACGGGTGGGTCTCGGTGAGTTCCCTCAGCTCCGGTACGGCGTCGTGGGCGTGGCCGGTGCGCAGGTCCGCCTCCACGCGCACCCGTGTCGCCTCCTGGCGGAGGGATTCCGGGCGGGTCGCGGCCGTCGTGCGGTCCGGGAGGTCGGCCAGGGCCGGGCCGCGCCACAGGGCGAGTGCCTCGCGGAGGGTGCGGGCCGCTGTCTCCGGGGCTTCGTCCAGTTGCGCCCTGCCCTCGCGGACCAGGCGCTCGAAGACGAACAGGTCCACGTCCTCGGGGGTGGCGGTGAGGCGGTAGCCGCCGGGCTCCGATGTGATCGCGTCCTTGCCGGGGGCTCGGCGGAGGCGGGCGACGAGGGCCTGGAGTGCGGCGGGGGCGGCGTGCGGGGGGCTGTCCGGCCAGACCTCGTCGATGAGGGTCTCCGGAGACGTCGTCCGGCCCGCTCGCAGGGCCATCGCCGTCAGGAGTGCGCGGAGGCGGGGGCCGCCCAGGGGCACGTCCTTGCCCTGGGCGTCCGTTGCCTGGGCGACGCCCAGAATTCTGTACCGCACGGGGCCATTGTCACCGCTCCACCCCGGCAGGTCCGACCTTTTTCGCCCCCGCCGCCCCTACCCGTCCCATCCTTCTGGGGCCCCGCCCCAGAAGGATGGGACCGGTAGGCGC
>NZ_JAPWHT010000642.1:0-4380 GCF_027270795.1 Streptomyces sp. ActVer | reverse complement strand
CCTTTCCGACCTCGTCCGCCGCCGCGACGACGGCCGCCTTGCAGTCACCGGCCGCACCACCGCCCGCCTCCGTACGCAGCCGGGTGGCGAAGTGGGCGGCGAGGGCCTCGGCGTCCTGGTCCCTGGCCAGGCTCAGCAGTACGGCGATGACCCCGTCGGCCAGCTCGGCGACGAGCCCTGGCAGCCCCAACAGACGCAGTACACGGTCGAGTTGGGCCGCCTCCGTGTCCCGTACGACCAGGGGCACGAACGTCCGGCGGTTGACCGGCAGTCCGGCCGCCCGGGCCCGGGGCAGCAGTTGGCGGGCCGGTACGACTCCGGAGACGAGGTCGGTGAGCAGGCTCTCGGCGGACTGCTCCTCCCATGAGTGCACGGTGCCGCCGAGCATGCGGTGCAGGACCAGGGCCTCGGCCCCGCGGTCGGCGAGCAGCCGTCCGGTGGCGGCGTCGCCGCGGTAGCCGCACAGCACGATGCGGCCCCAGCGTTCGCCGCGTCCGCCCAGTTCGGCGCGGACCCAGCCGTCGCCCTCGCTGCCGCCGGCCTGCCGCGCGATGCGTTCCCAGTCGCGCAGCACGTCGTCGACCGCGGACCGCTCCCCCGCCGTGGCGAGGACGCGGTGCGCGAGGTTGGTGACGACGACGGGGCACGCGCTGTGCGAGGCGATCTCGTCGAGCATCCGCTGCAGCGGGGCGCCCGCCGTGATGAGCCCGGTCAGCGCGGTCCGGACGGACTCCGACAGGCTGACGGCCGCGAACTTCCTTCGTACGAGCCGGGATTGGACCTCTTCGGTGAGTTCGGCGAAGGGGAACGGGCGGTGCAGGACGATCATCGGCAGCCCGCACCGCTCGGCCGCCCTGCGCATCACCTCGGGCGGGGTCGGGAAGGCCCGGCCGAGTCCGAGGACGACGGCCGAGGCCTCCGCGCGGTGCAGTGAGCGGATGTACTCGGCCTGGGCCTCCGGGTCGCCCGCGAGCAGCACCCCGGTGGTGAGGACCATCTCGCCGCCGCTGAGCATCACGCCGACGTCGGCGGCCTCGGCGACGTGCACCCAGCGCACGGGCCGGTCGAGCTGGCCCGCGCCGGCCACCACCTCGGGCTCCCCGGCGAGCACCCGCTCCAGGGCGAGGACCTGGCGGACCGACAGGGCGGGTTCCAAGGCGGTGGTCATGCGGCGAACCTTCAATCTTGCGTTGCTGAGCGCTCCTCAGGGCCGACGCCTCGTCAGGACCGGCTGCTCCGCAGAGCGCGCTCCAGGATCGCGGCGCCCTCCTCGGCCTCCGCGACGGTGAGCGACAGCGGTGGCGCGATCCGCAGGACGCTGGTGTTGTGCCCGCCGCCCTTGCCGATCAGCAGGCCGCCCTCGCGGGCCGCTTCGAGCACGGCGGCGGCCGCGTCCGGGTCGGCCCGGTCGGTGCCGGGCTTCACCAGCTCGATGCCGATCATGAGACCCCGGCCCCGGACCTCCCGTACGCCCGGCAGTTGGGCCGCGATGGCCCTCAGCCGCTCGATGAGCAGGCCGCCGACGCGGCGGGCGTTGCCCTGGAGGTCGTGTTCCAGGAGGTACGTGAGGTTGGCGAGGCCCGCGGCCATGGTGATCTGGGTGCCGCCGAACGTCGAGATGGAGTTGGAGTCCAGGCAGTTCATGACCTCGGCGCGGGCGACGACGCCGCCGATGGACATGCCGTTGCCGATGCCCTTGGCGAAGGTGAGTATGTCCGGCGGACCGTTCTGGCCGTGCGCCTGCCAGCCCCAGAAGTTGTCGCCGGTCCTGCCCCAGCCGGTCTGCACCTCGTCGGCGATCCAGAGGATGCCGCGCTCCTGGAGGACCTCGCGGAACGCCGCGTACAGGCCGTCCGGCGGTGCGGTGAAGCCGCCGACTCCCTGGATGGGCTCGGCGATCAGGGCCGCGGGCGGGCGGACGTGGCCGAGCAGGTCCTCCAGGTCGGCGACGCAGGCCGCGATGAAGCCGGCGTCGTCGAGATCGGCGTACGGGCCGCGGGTGCGGACGCCGCCGTGCACGTACAGCGTCTGGAGGGGCGAGAGGCTGGTCGGCGACCAGCCCTTGTTGCCGGTGATGCCGACCGAGGTGAACGAACGGCCGTGGTAGCTGTTGCGCATCGCCAGGATCTGGTTGCTGCGGCGGTACGCGGTGGCGAGGAGCAGGGCCGTGTCGTTGGCCTCCGTGCCGGAGGTCGTGAAGAAGACACGCGCGTCCGGGATGCCCGACAGCTTGGCGATCCGCTCGGCGAGGTCGACCATCGGCCGGTTCAGATACAGCGTGGAGGAGTGGATGATCCGGCCGGCCTGCTCGCTGACGGCCTTCGTCACCTCGGGCAGGGCGTGCGCGGTCATCGTGGTGAGGATGCCGCCGAAGAAGTCGAGGTACTTGTTGCCCTCGGTGTCCCAGACGTGGCGGCCCTCGCCGTGGGTGAGCTCGATGGGATCGGCGTAGTAGACGGCGAGCCAGTCGGGGAGGACGGACTGGTGGCGCTGGTACAGGTGCTTGGCCGAGCCGTGGGCCTGGCCCTGGGAGTCGTCTGTCGTCACGGCTGCACCAGCCCTTCGTACGCGTCGGGGCGACGGTCCCGGTAGAAGGCCCACTGCTGGCGGACCTCCTCGATCAGGTCGAAGTCGAGGTCGCGGACGACGAGCTCCTCGCTCTTGTCGCTCGCGGTCTCGCCGACGAACTGGCCTCGCGGGTCGACGAAGTACGACGTCCCGTAGAAGTCGTTGTCCCCGTACTCCTCCTCGCCGACACGGTTGATCGCGGCGATGTAGTACTCGTTCGCGACGGCCGCGGCGGGCTGCTCCAGCTGCCAGAGGTGGGAGGACAGACCGCGGGAGGTCGCCGACGGGTTGTAGACGAGCTGCGCGCCGTTCAGACCGAGCTGGCGCCAGCCCTCCGGGAAGTGCCGGTCGTAGCAGATGTAGACACCGACCTTGCCGACCGCGGTGTCGAAGACGGGCCAGCCGAGGTTGCCCGGTTTGAAGTAGTACTTCTCCCAGAAGCCCTTGACCTGGGGGATGTGGTGCTTGCGGTACTTGCCGAGGTAGGTGCCGTCGGCGTCGATCACCGCGGCCGTGTTGAAGTAGAAGCCGGACTGTTCGACCTCGAAGACCGGGACCACCACGACCATGCCGGTCTCGCGGGCGAGCTCCTGCATACGGGTGACGGTGGGGCCGTCCGGTACCGGTTCCGCCCAGCGGTAGTGCTCCGGTTCCTGGACCTGGCAGAAGTAGGGGGCGTTGAAGACTTCCTGGAATCCGATGATCTTCGCACCCTGACGGGCCGCCTCGCGGGCGTGCTCCTCGTGCTTGGCGACCATGGATGCGGTGTCGCCGGTCCAGGTGGCCTGGACCAGAGCGGCGCGTACGACGTTGGCCATGAGCTGCTCCTTCGACGGGACGTCAGAGAGCTTCTACGCCCGTAGATGGTGGGCGTAGAGCCCCGAAAGTAAGCGGAGGCGCTGCGCTGGGCAAGACCATCGTCGTTAACCGGCTGAGTCGATCTTGTTTCCTACCCTCGTGGGTTAGTGAGGGGGGTGACGGTGAGTGGGTGAGTGCCGGTAGTCGTGGGCTGATCGCGCAGTTCCCCGCGCCCCTGATGGGGTAGGCCGGGGCCTCGGAGGTGAACCTTTCCCCGGTCCGGGACAGCTCAAGCCGTGTAGCCCGCGACCCTGAGGGCGTGGATCAGGTCCCAGTGGCGTTGTTGTGAGACGTGGCGGGCCGCTTCGAGGAGGAGGGGGATGAGGCGGGGCGGGTCGGTCTCGACGCTGCGGGCGGCCTCTTCGGGTGTGCGGATGCGGACGTACGCGTCGAGGAGGGCCCGGACCTCGCGGTGGCGGTCCTCCCCGACCAGGCCCAGTACGGCCTCGCCTATTTCCGGGGCGGGGCGTACGACGCCCTGGCGGAGCATCTGGTCGCCGTCCGCGGTGCGTCCCGCCACAGCGAGTGCGTCGGCGGCGGCGACCAGGCGGTCGGCGGGCAGGGAGGCGGCCTCCCAGAGGAGGGTGGCCCAGTCGGCGCCCAGACCGGCGCGATGGAGCTCGGCGGCGAGGAGCGGGAAACGGGCGGCGGGCCAGTACGCGGCCTCGACGAGCAGGGCGTGCGCCTCGCCGCTGTGCCCCTCGCGCCGCAGCCGGACGAGCCGCTCGACGGTCTGGACGGTGGTCCGGCGCGCCTCGTCGTCCAGCGGCTCACGCCGCGCCTTCGGCCGCGCGGGCTCCTCGGCGACTCCGGCGAAGCGGGCCCCGCGCAGCGTGGGCTCCGCGGTGGGCGGTACGGGCATGGCCGGTGCGGCGGGCGCGGCGGCGTCCTCGGCCATCATCCCGGCGAACCGGGCGCTGCCGCGCGCGCGGCGCTTCGAGCGCTGCTTGGGGG
>NZ_JAPWHT010000641.1:0-4433 GCF_027270795.1 Streptomyces sp. ActVer | reverse complement strand
TCGTCAGGAAGGCCTCGGCATCGAGCGCGGGGCCCGCGAAGGCGACCGCCAAGAAGACCTCGGCGTCGAGCGCGCCTCGTTCTCGACCCGGCGTCCGGCCACGTCGGAGGTGAGCCGGTTGTAGCAACCCGCCGCGTACGTCCCGGGATAGTGCACGTCGTCCGCCGCGCACTCGGGGATCGATCCTCGGGTGGCGAAGTAGCCGTTGCCCAGCGTGCACAGGGACTCCCTGAGCCGCTCGTCCGCGGGCTCGTAGCCCTCGTAGTCCCAGGTCCAGCCCGTCACGTCGGTGATCCTGCCTCGATCAGTTCACCCAGGTCGCGTACGACCAGGTGGGCGCCGTGCCGCAGGAGTCTGTCCCCGGTACCTGGACCGGCCGTGCGATCCACACCGATGACCAGGGCGAACCCGCCCAGACGGCCCGCCTCCACACCTGCCAGGGCATCCTCGACGACGGCGGTGCGGTCGGCGGGGACACCGAGCCGGCGGGCCGCTTCCAGGAAGAGGTCGGGCTGTGGTTTGCCCGGCAGGCCGAGCCGGGCCGCCTCGCCGCCGTCGACCAGCGCGTCGAAGAGGTCGAGGACGCCGGCCCTGGTGAGGAGTTCACGGGCGTGGCGGGACGCGGAGGCGGCGGCAAGGGGCACCGCCTCGCGTCGCAGGGCTCGCAGCAGCCGCACAGTGCCCGGGTAGGCGTCGATACCCTTCTCACTCAGCCGCTCGGTGAACAGCCGCTCCTTGTCGGCGGCGACGTCGCGGACCGTCTCGACGGGCAGGTCGAGGCCGCGTGAGGCGAGGAAGGCGGCGGCACCGTCGAGGCGGGACTTGCCGTCGACGTACTTCAGATAGTCGTCGCGTGTGTCGAACGGACGCCGCTGGTGAGGGTCCTCGGGCGGATGGTCGCGCAGGAACGCGTCGAAGGCGGTCTTCCAGGCGGCGGCGTGCACCCTGGCCGAGTCGGTGATCACTCCATCGGTGTCGAGGACGACGGCGCGAACGCCCCGCAGCACGGGTGCGATCCCGTCGAGGGAGTTCCCGGGCCGCGCGGGCGGCCGGTTCACAGCTGCTCCGCAGTGTGGCCGGTGAGGTCGAGCAGCCGGTTGCTGCAGCCCCACTCCTTGTCGTACCGGCCGAAGACCTTCAACGGGTCGCCGTGGGCCCGGGTCAGGGCCGCGTCGAAGACGCAGGGGGCGGGATCGCCGATCACCTCACGGGAGACGATCGGCGTGGTGGTCACCCGCAGGATGCCGCGCAGCCGCCCGTCGGCCGCCTCGGCGGACGCCGACCTGCCGGATTCGGCACGCTCCGGTGCCCCGCGCAGGTGGGCGCGGCCGATGCGGCCGAGCCCGTCGATACCCACTTGGACGGTCATGGACAACTCCTGAGCGAGGAGGGATGAGGTGCGTACGGGGCGTTTTCCACGGTCACACCGGTTGCGGCACGATCGCCACCGGGCAGCCCGCGTGGTGCAGCAGGGTGTGGCCCACCCGACCGAGCTGGAGGCCGAAGTGGCCGTGCCTGCGCCGGGCTCCGACAACCACCAGGTCGGCGGCGGCGGAGCGGTGCAGCAGGACCTTGTGGGCCGGTCCCTCGACCGTCGTGCGGCGTATCCGCACGTGCGGGTGGTCCGCGACGGCGTCGTGGAGTACCGCGTCCAGCAGAGCCGAAGCCCGCTCCTCGTGGTACCGCTCCGGTTCGTTCGCCGACGCCGGATGATCGGCGGTCTCGTGCGCGGGGCAGCGCCAGGCACGTACGACATCGAGCGTGGCGGCGCGGGCGGCGGCCTCACGGAACGCGAAACGCACCGCCTCACCGCTCACGTCGGGGTCCCCGGCTCCGAGCAGGATCCGCTCGTGCCTGCCCTCCATGGCAACCTTGTCGCCGCGCACCACGATCACCGGGCAGTGGGCCCGGGCCGCCACACCCAGGCCGACCGAACCCAGGAGCAGTCCCGTCAGCTCGCCGCGGCCACGCGAGCCCGTCACCAGCGCCGCGGCGTTGCGGCCCTCCAGCAACAACGCGGAGACCGCCTCTTCGGGCACCAGCTCGGTGGAGACCCTCACGGCAGGGTTGCGCCGCCAGGCGCGTTCCACCGCGGATCCGACGATGTTCTCGGCAAGCACCCGCCCGGAGGACCGGCCGAGGTCGCTCCCGAGGCCGATGCCCTCGTAGCGCTCCCAGAGGAAAGCGTGCACCAGGCGGAGCGGGAGGCCGTGGCGGGCCGCCTCGTCCACCGCCCAGTCCATCGCGCGGAGGCTGGACTCCGATCCGTCGACACCCACAACCAGGGGCAGCTCCATCATCGTCACCGCCTTCGGTACGGCCTCGGACATCCCGCCACGGTCGGTGGGACCACGTTCACCGTCCCACCGGCGTCCGGTCGGCAGTAGGGGCGGTTCGGCCCTTGTCGGGGACGTTCGGCACTGCTGCGCGGCGCGGCTGGCGGCGAGTGGACAGCCGACGCAGCAGCCACACGAAAGCGCCGTCGGCCACCGCGGCCACGACAAACGTCACGGCCATGGCCGCGACCAGCAGCACGGCGAACAGCTGGTAGAACTCCGGTGTGAGAGTCGTACGCACTGCTCTCACCTCCTGTCGGAAAACACTTCGGGAAGTTCCTTCACTCTCATCCAACTCCCCCTTGAAGCAGGGCACTTGAGCCGAACGGTGCGCAATCCCGTGCCGGACGGCCCTAGTGGCCGGACACAGGCGGGCCGGCCCTGGGCAGAGGTTCTTCGACCTCTGCCCAGGGCCGACCCGGTATGGCCGCACGGTGACAGAAATGAGGTCACGCGCAGGCATCGCCGTCGCCGGTGTCGGGACCGAGCCCGGCGGGACGACGGAGTGGGGTGGGTGGCCGTCGCCCGCTGTGAAAGCGGGCCGAGGCCGCGTCTACTGAGGTTCCCTTCCAGGAGAAGGCGTGACCAACTGTGCGCCGATGCCTGCGGCCCAGGCCTCGATCCGCTCGAAGTCGCGGAAGTCTCCGCCCTTTCCGGAGGAGACGATCATCCGGGCCATGCGCCCCTTCGCGCCCTCTTGGAGGCAGCCCCCGAAGGTGATGTGCTCCCTGGCGTCGAGCCGGACCATGGCCCGGCGGACGCCGGGCACAGGTGGGATGTCCCGTTCCGAGGCCGTGGCGTCGAGCGGGCCGCTGCTGAAGAACCACAGCGGGCGCCCGGTCAGCGCGCGGCGGTGGCGACGGACGAACCGTCGTGCGTCACGGTGCCACCGTCCCGCGTAGAGCCCGCCGCCGACCACCACCGCGTCGTACGCCTCCACGCTGTCGACGGACCGGGCGGGCAGTGCCTCGACCGTCAGCCCTTCCTTCCGCAGGACGTCGGCGACCGCCTCGGCGATCCGGGCGGTTGATCCGTTCGTCGTTCCATAGGCGACCAGTACCTTGCTGAGCATGGCGGTCCGCCTCCTCTCACAGCCGGCGCAGCCAGTCGTCGGTGACTCCGTGCAGTGCCTGGTCGTCCAGCCTGATGCGCGCGTCGTCGAGCCGGTAGGTGAGCATGTCGACCACCGCGACCACTCCGTCGATCTGTTTCGTCATGGAGACGGCGATCTCCGTCTCACTCCTGCGCTCCATGTGGCCCTCGAGCGTGACCACGCCCTCCGTCACGGTGATCGTGACGCTCCGGGGCGCCAGCCACAGCGTGCGGACCAGGACCTCCTCGATCACCTCGCGGCGGATGTCGGCATCCGGGCGCAGGAAGACCTGGAGCAGGTCACGGCGGGTGACGATGCCCACGAGCCGGTCCTCCTCGTCCACGACGGGCAGCCGCTCCACGCGATGCCGCGCCATGGTCCGGGCGGCCTCGGCGATGGTGTCCTCGGCGTGCACGGTGACGGGTGGCTGGGACATCAGCCGGCCGGCCGTTCGGGCATGGGCCTTCGCCGCCTGCCTCCGGGCACCCCGGCGCAGAGTCGCGAGCCGGAAGCGGCGCCTTTGACCGGGGTCCTGGGACTGCCGGGCCATCAGGTCGGTCTCGGAGATCACCCCGATGACCTTCTCGTCCTCGTCGACCACGGGCAGTCCGCTGATGCGGTGGTCTGCGAGCAGCCGAGCCACCTCCTTGAACGGGGTGCCGTACACGGCGCGGACGACGTCGGCCGTCATGACGGTGCCGATCCTGCTGTGCTTCATGTCTGTTCCTCCTCAACGCAGTCGGCGCAGATAGGGGTCCTGGGCCCTGCGCGGCAGCAGGCGTACCCGCGCGTCGAGCACGGTGACGTGGCCGGGCGTGGCGATGACGGGGTTGAAGTCGGCCTCGGCGAGCTGCGGCAGGTCGCTCGCCATGCGGGACAGGCGCAGCAGCAGTTGTTCGAGGCCTTCGAGGTCGACGGGCCCGCTCCCGTGCGCACCGAACAGCAGCGGTGCACAGCGCGGCGCGGTGATCAGGTCGTGCACGTCGTGATCCGTCAGCGGGGCG
>NZ_JAPWHT010000640.1:0-4434 GCF_027270795.1 Streptomyces sp. ActVer | reverse complement strand
TTCCGCCCGATGCGCGCGCCGGGCAGGATCCCCGCGCCCGTGCCGATCCAGCAGCCCGGGCCGATCTCCACCGGCTCCATCCGCGGCCACTGCTTGCCGATGGGCTGATGGGGGTCGTCGTAGGAGTGGTTGGTGGACGTCACGTACACGTACGGCCCGAAGTAGCAGTCACTGCCGATCGTGACCGTCGTGTCGGCGATGACATGGCTGCCGCGGCCGAGGACGACACCGTCGCCGATGCGGAGGATGGGGTCCGGGCCGAGGTCGAGGTCAGGCATCAACCCGGCGGTCAGAGTGACCTGTTCGGCGATGATGCAGTGGTCACCGAGATGGATCCACGGCTCGCCGAAGACGGTGCCCTGCGGGAAGGCCAGCCTGGTACCTGTTCCCATCGCCCCGAAGTGCAGCCGCCCGGGCCGCTCGGCGGTCACCGCGCCCGTCCGTTGCACCCAGGACCAGCCCGCGTGGACGGCGCGCTGGACGAGCCGGCGCCGCCGGGATGAGAACGTGTTCTTGCGCTTGGGCACCCGCTCACCGTACTCAGCGTGACGTCCGGCCATGAGCTCGGGCGCCTGTGATCTTCGCCCCACCGTGGCGTGGCCGCATCCCTTACGGTGCCGGTACCAACGAGAACGAGGAGACGGCGATGACGCACGAGGCGCTGATCGCGGGCGTGGGCGGCAAGGATCCGAAGGTGGATCAGGAGGCGTTCGTCGCCCCGATGTCCGTGGTGCTCGGCGAGGTGACCCTGCACCCGGGCGCGAGCGTCTGGTACGGCGCGGTGCTGCGCGCCGAGTGCGGGCCCATCGTCATCGGCGCGGACAGCAACGTGCAGGACAACTGCACGCTGCATGTCGACCCCGGGTTCCCCGTCACCGTCGGGGAGCGGGTGTCCATCGGGCACAACGCCGTGGTGCACGGGGCCACTGTCGAGGACGACTGTCTGGTCGGGATGGGGGCGACGATCCTGAACGGGGCCGTGATCGGGGCGGGGTCGCTGGTCGCCGCGCAGGCGCTGGTTCCGCAGGGGATGCGGGTGCCGCCTGGGTCGCTTGTCGCCGGTGTGCCCGCCAAGGTGAAGCGGGAGCTTACGTCTGAGGAGCGGGAGGGGATTTCGCTGAACGGGACGTTGTATGTGGAACTCGCGAAGGCGCACCGGGAAGCGCACGGGGGCTGATTGTTCGTCGCGGGCTGCGGGCCGTATGTGGCTGGTCGCGCAGTTCCCCGCGCCCCTGGACAGGGGCTGCGCCCCGTCCAAGGGGGCAGCCCCTCGGTCGTCGCCTAGTCGGTCGCCGGGATCGGTTCCGGGTCGGCCGTCGCGCGCTCGGCCTCGCGCTCCGCCGAGACCTTCTTCGCCTTGCGCTTGAGGACCAGCATCGAGGTGAGGCCGATGAGGAGGGCCAGGACCAGGCCGAGCCAGGAGAAGCGCTTGAGCCAGGACTCGGCGACGATGCCGACGTAGTAGATGACCGCGGTGGTGCCGCCGGCCCAGAGGATGCCGCCGAGGACGTTGGCGGTCAGGAACTTCCAGTACGGCATGCGCAGCACACCCGCGAGCGGGCCCGCGAAGATCCGCAGCAGGGCGACGAAGCGGCCGAAGAACACGGCCCACATGCCCCACTTCTCGAAGGACTTCTCGGCGGTGGCGATATGGCCCTCGCTGAAGTGCCTGGGGAACTTCGCGCCGAGCCAGGCCAGCAGTGGGCGTCCGCCCTTGCGGCCGATGGCGTAGCCGATGGAGTCACCGACGATCGCGCCGGCGACGGCGCAGGCGCCGAGGATCACGGGGTTGATGTCACCGTGCTGGGAGGCGAGCAGCGCCGCGGAGACGAGGATGATCTCGCCCGGCAGTGGAATGCCCAGGCTCTCCAGGCCGATGACCAGGCCCACCAGCGCGTAGATGCTGACCGCGGGCACTGTCTCTAGCCACTCCTGGACGTGCAACGCCGGTTCCTCCCGATTCACCGCGAGCCGGGCCTGGCCCGGCGTGCGCTCGGCCGCGAGCGCACGCCGGGCAGCCTACCCGGTCACTTGGACGGCACGGAGTCCCGTCGGCCTCACACCTGCGCCCTCCCGCTGAGCCGCAGTTCACCCGCCGAGGCGCCCACCCACACGGTCCGCCGTCCGGTGCCGAGCACCCAGCCGTGCCGCTTGGCGTCCCACGAAGAGAGCGTGCGCTCTTTGACGTGCACGGTGACCCGGCGCGACTCCCCCGCCTTCAGCGCGAGCCGCTGATAGCCGCCCAACACCCTTTCGGCCTGGTCGACCTGGAGGTCCGGCGAGGCGCCCACATAGACCTGCGGGATGTCGACCCCGTCCCGCCGTCCCGTGTTCCGCACTGTGAACACCACCTCAAGACCGTCCCCGGTCCGCTCCACGCCCAGGCCCTCGTACACGAAGGAGGTGTACGAGAGTCCGTGCCCGAACGGGAACAGCGGCCGCACGTCCTCGGCGTCGTACCAGCGGTGGCCGACGTGGACGCCCTCCGAGTACTCCTCGACGCCGTTCACGCCCGGGTAGCGGCGCGTGTCGCCCGCGACCGGGTGGCGCGTGTCGTCCACCGGGAAGGTCTGGGTGAGCCGTCCGCCGGGGTCGCAGTCGCCGAAGAGGACGGCGGCGGTGGCGGCCGCGCCCTCCTGGCCCGGGTAGTACATCTGCAGCACGGCGGCGGTGCGCTCCAGCCACGGCATCGACGTCGAGGAGGAGGTGTTGAGGACGACGGTCGTACGGGGGTTCACCGCCGTCACCGCCTCGATCAGATCGACCTGGTGGCCGGGGAGCGCGAGGGTCGTGCGGTCCTGGTTCTCGGTGGCGTCCTCGTACGCGAAGAGCACGACGCCCCCGGCGGCCCGGGCCCCCTCCACGGCCTCGGCGACGTCCTGGGCGCGGGTCGCGCCGGTGGCGTGCCGCAGCCGGAACGCCTGTCCCTGGGCGCCGCCCTTCGCGGTGATCTCGACCCGGTGCTCACCCGCGGCGAGATCGAGCGTCCTGCGGCGCACCGCGAGCCCGTCGGGCGCGGCCGACACCAGACCGCCCGCGAAGTACTCCGCGAGCCCGGTCGCCACCGGGAAGAGGTCGACTCCGTCGAGAAGCACCTTGGGCCGCGTACCGGAGTAGTGGACGACGAAGGTCCACTCGTCGGCGTCCTCGACGGTGAGGGTCCCCTTGTACGTCCAGGTCTTCCCGGCGGCGACCCGCTGGCCCTCCGTGTCGACGCCGTCGGTGAGCGCGTCCTCGGGCAGGGGCTTGCCGAAGAGGTCCTCACCGAGCGCGTACGACACTTCGGCGCCTCGTCCCGCGCGGGACGTGATGGCGTCGAGCGGGCGCCCGGCGTGGTCGGGGATCACGTGGGCGCTGCCGCCGCCGCTGACGAAGGGCAGCGAGCCGGTGGGGCCGACGACGGCGATGCTGCGGGCGGCCTCGCCGGTCAGGGGCAGCGTGCCGTTCCTGTTGTGCAGGAGGGTGGCTCCCGCCTTGGCGACCTCCAGGGCGACCGCCGCGCCCGCCGACGGGTTGCGTGCCGGGCGGGGCGGGGCGCTGCCGTCGAGCATCCCGAAGTCGTCCATGGTGGTGAGGATGCGGCGTACGGCCCGGTCGACGTACTCCTCGGAGACGCTCCCGTTCTGGACGGCCGTCCTGAGCGCGGCCCCGAAGTACTTGCCGTTCGGCATCTCCATGTCGAGGCCCGCGGTGAGCGAGGCGACCGTGCTGTGGGCCGCGTGCCAGTCGGTCATCACCCAGCCCTCGAAGCCCCAGCGGTCGCGGAGGATGCCGGTGAGGAGTTCCTTGCTCTCGCACGCGTAGGTGCCGTTGACCTTGTTGTAGGCGCCCATGACCGCGCGGGCGCCGGCGCCGACGGCGGCCTCGAAGGCTCGCAGCTCGACCTCGTTGAGGGTCTGCTCGTCGACCCGTACGTCGATGGAGTCGCGGTCCTTCTCCTGGTTGTTCATCGCGTAGTGCTTGACGGTCGCGATGAGGCCCTCGCCCTGGATGCCCTTGATCTCCTCGGCCACGAGGTCGGCGGAGAGCAGCGGGTCCTCGCTGAACGTCTCGAAGTTGCGTCCCGCGTACGGGGTGCGGATGAGGTTGACCATCGGCGAGAGCAGGACGTCCTGGCCGAGGGCGCGGCCCTCGCGGCCGATGACCTGGCCGTAGCGGCGGGCGAGGCCGGGGTCGAAGGCGGCGGCGAGCAGGACGGGCGCGGGCAGGGCGGTGGCGTGCTGCTTGACGCGGACTCCGGCGGGGCCGTCGGCGAGGCGCAGCGGCGGGATGCCGAGCCGTTCCACGCCGGGCACGTATCCGGCCTGGCCGAGGGCCTTGGGGTCGGTGGCGCCGTGCAGCAGGGAGAGCTTCTCGTCCAGGGTGAGCTTGGTGAGCAGTCCCTCGACGCGGGGGCCCGCGGCCGGTTGTCGCCGGGCGGCGGCCGCGTGTGCG
>NZ_JAPWHT010000063.1:0-32964 GCF_027270795.1 Streptomyces sp. ActVer | reverse complement strand
CACGGCCGAGGTCGCGGGCCCGGCGCCCCGGCGCCCAGGAACTGCTCGGCTTCGCCGCCGTCGGGCTCCTCGCGTACGCCGCCGACCTCGCCCTCTTCGTCTGGCTGCGCGGCCCCGTCGGACTGGACCCGCTCACCGCCAAGGCCCTGTCGTTCGTGGCGGGCTGCTCGGTCGCGTACGCGGGCAACGCGCTCGGCACCTACCGCCACACGTCGACGGGCGGCCTGCGCCGGTACGCGGTCTTCTTCGCGGTGAACGTCGCCGGCGCCCTCGTCCAGCTGCTGTGCATCCTCATCAGTCACTACGGCCTCGGTTTCACCTCCCCGCGCGCGGACACGGTGTCGGGTTCGGGAATCGGCATGGCGCTTGCCACTGTCCTGCGGTTTTGGGGTACCCGGACATTGGTTTTCCGAGGCGAGGGCAGAGTCGGATCATGGACTGGCTGAAAAAGCTCCCCGGCGTGGGCCCGTTGGTCGCACGTCTGATGGACACGCACGCGTGGCGCTCGTACGAACGGCTGGACCGGGTGAAGTGGACGCGGCTCGCCGCCGCGATGACCTTCATCAGCTTCGTCGCGCTGTTCCCGCTGATCACCGTCGCCGCGGCGATCGCCGCCGCGACGCTCGACAAGGAGGGGCAGGAGAAGCTGCAGGAGAAGATCGCCGAGCAGGTGCCGGGCATCTCCGACCAGCTCGACATCGGCGGTCTCGTCGACAACGCCGGCACGGTCGGACTCATCGCGGGCGCGCTGCTGCTGTTCACCGGCATCGGCTGGGTCGGTTCGATGCGCGAGTGCCTGCGCGCGGTCTGGGAGCTGCCGGACGAGGAGGAGAACCCCTTCCTGCGCAAGGTCAAGGACGGCGGCGTACTCGTCGGCCTCGGCGGCGCCGTGCTCGTCACCCTCGCCGCCTCCACCGTCGCGTCGAGCACGGTGGGCTGGACGGCCCGGCAGTTCGGCATCGACGAGGACGGCTGGGGCGGGGTGCTGCTGCAGACCGCCGCGTTCGCCGTGGCCGTCCTCGCCGACTTCCTGCTGCTCCTGTACGTCCTGACGCTGCTGCCCGGAGTCCAGCCCGCGCGGCGTCGCCTCGTCGTCGCCGCGCTCATCGGCGCGGCCGGGTTCGAGCTGCTGAAACTGCTGCTCAGCGGCTATATGCAGGGCGTCGCGTCGAAGAGCATGTACGGGGCGTTCGGGGTACCCATCGCACTGCTCCTGTGGATCAACTTCACCTCGAAGCTGCTGTTGTACTGCGCCGCCTGGACGGCGACGCAGCACGAGGAGCCGGCCGGGTCCGAAGAGTCGGCCGAGCCCGACGACTCCGCCGCGGAGGACGGACCGGCCGGGTCCGGCGGATCCACCGGGTCCGGCACGGTCGCCGACGCCGGCGGAGCCACCGGCATCGGCAGGTCCGCCGGTGTCAGCGGCGGCGGCGCATCAGGTCGGGCAGCGGCCAGCGGCGGTTGATCACGAAGACACCGGCCGCGAGGAGCACGAGGACGCCGCCCGTGATCGCCAGCGCGATGCCGACACCGCTCGAACCGTGCGTCTCGGCCGAGGCCGCGACGGGCTTCGAGGGGGCCTCGCCGTCGCCCGGACCGCCCGCCTCGCCGGAGGCGTTCGCGCCCGGCTGCGCGTCCGTGTCCGCGCTCTTCGGCGGCACCAGCTCGCCCACCGGGTCGACCTTGCCGGACGCCTGGAAGCCCCAGTCGAGGAGCTTCGCGGCCTCCTTGTAGACCTGGTCGCGCTCCTCCTTCTCGGGGTTCATGACCGTGACGAGCAGCACCTTGCCGTCGCGCTCGGCGACACCCGTGAAGGTCGAGCCCGCATTCGTCGTGTTGCCGTTCTTCACACCTGCGATGCCCTTGTAGGCGTCGAGACCGTAGTCACCGGTGAGCAGCCGGTTGGTGTTCTGGATCTCGAAGGACTCGCGGGTCGTCTTGCCCTTCTTGTTCTTCTTGGTCTCGCCGGGGAACTTCGCGCGGACCGTCGAGCAGTACTCCCGGAAGTCCTTCTTCTGCAGGCCGGAGCGGGCGAACAGGGTCAGGTCGTACGCCGATGACACCTGCCCCTTCTCGTCGTACCCGTCCGGGCTGACCACGGTCGTGTCGAGGGCCTGGAGCTCCTCCGCGTGCGCGTTCATGTCCTTGACGGTCTGGTCGACGCCCTTGTTCATCGCGGACAGGACGCGGACCGCGTCGTTGCCGGAGCGAAGGAAGACGCCGAGCCACAGGTCGTGGACCGTGTACGTCTCGTCCTCCTTTATGCCCACCATGCTGGAGCCCGAGCCGATGCCCGCCAGGTCGGACGGCACGACCTTGTGCTTCTCCGCCTTCGGGAACTTCGGCAGCAGGGTGTCCGCGAACAGCATCTTCAGCGTGCTGGCCGGAGGCAGCCGCCAGTGCGCGTTGTGAGAGGCGAGGACATCGCCCGACTCGGCGTCCGCGACGATCCAGGAACGGGCGCTCAGGTCCTTCGGGAGGACGGGGGCGCCGGTGCCGAGGTTCGCCTGGGTGCCGGACCGGCCGAGCTGGGCGCCGCCCACGGTCGACATGTCCGCCGGGGGCGTGGCCGACGGGCTGGTCGACGACTTGCCCGACGGCGAGGTCGACGTCGACGGAGTCGCCGACGGAGTCGAGGAGGGCTTGTCGTCCGCGAGGGCCGGCGCGGTGGCGGTCGCGGTGAGCGCGAGCGAGAACGACAACAGGGTGGCGGAGGTGACCAGCAAGGAGGACTTGGCGGTCTTTTTCATGGCGGGCACGGTCGAGAACGTACAGGGCGAGGGGTGGGAAGTCGCGCGGTGCTCCCCACCGTGGCGCGTACCGCCGCAGTCGTTCCCGCTGTGGTCCTCCCCACCCCGGGCGCCGGTGCCGTTCGACGGCGGCGATACTGAACCCATGAAGCTCAGCCGTCCCGTCTCCTGGTTCCTGCTCGCCTTCGGAGTGTGGAGCTGGGTCATCTGGATCACTTTCGTCAAGAACCTGTGGAAGGACGGGAGTGGGCTCGCGTTCGACGACGCGGGCGATCCGACCGGGTACTTCTGGGTGCACCTGACGCTCGCCGTTGTCTCCTTTGTCTTGGGGACGGTCGTCGGGGGCATCGGGTTGCGCGGTGTTCGAGCCTTGCGTCACACGTCATAACGGGGAGTCTCCGCGTGATCATCGTGTTCGTGGTCCTGGTCCTGGCCGTGTTCGGCGGTCTGCACTGGTACGTGTGGCGCCGGATGGTGCGCGACACGACGGCGCGGCCGGGCGTGGCGCGTCGGGTGGGCACGGCCCTGGTCGTCGGCGGGCCGTTCCTCATGTTCGCGGCGATCGCGTCCGAGCGGGGCGGGGCACCGTTCTGGCTGCAGCAGGTGCTGGCCTGGCCGGGGTTCCTGTGGATGGCCTTCTCGCTCTATCTCCTGCTGGGGTTGCTGGTGGGGGAGGTCGTACGGCCGTTGCTCCGGCGGGCGCTGGAGCGGCGTTCGACGCCCGCGGTGGAGCCGGTGGGCGTACGCGAGGACGCACCCGTACGCACGCGAGTTCCCGACCTGGAAGCCGAGCCCTCCTCAGAGCCAGAGACGCGCTCCGAAGCCGGAGCAGAGGCCGGAGCCGGAGCCGAGGCCGGGGCCAAGCCCGGGCCCGCCGAGAAGCCGGAGCCCGCGGCCACCGGCCCCTCGCGTCGCCTCTTCGTCTCGCGCGTGGTCAGCGGGGCCGCCGCTGCCGCGGCCGTGGGAACGGTCGGATACGGGACGTACGGCGTCCTGCGCGGGCCCAAGGTGAAGCGGGTGACCGTGCCGCTCGCGAAACTCCCCAGGTCGGCCCACGGTTACCGCATCGCCGTCGTCAGCGATGTGCACCTCGGGCCCATACTCGGGCGTGGGTTCGCGCAGAAGGTGGTCGACACGATCAACTCGACGCAGCCCGACCTCATCGCGGTCGTGGGTGACCTCGTCGACGGCAGCGTGAAGGATCTCGGCCCCGCGGCCGCGCCCCTCGCCCAGTTGAAGGCACGGCACGGGTCGTTCTTCGTCACGGGCAATCACGAGTACTTCTCCGGTGCCGAGGAGTGGGTCGCGCGCGTACGGGAGTTGGGGCTGCGCCCGCTGGAGAACGCCCGTACGGAGCTGGCCGATTTCGATCTCGCCGGGGTCAACGACGTGGCCGGTGAGGACGAGGGGCAGGGGCCCGACTTCGTCAAGGCGCTCGGGGACCGGGACCGGTCGCGGGCATGTGTGTTGCTGGCACACCAGCCGGTGCAGATCCATGACGCCGTGGACCATGGGGTGGATCTCCAGCTCTCGGGGCACACGCACGGCGGCCAGCTGTGGCCCGGCAGCCTCATCGCGGATCAGGCCAATCCGACCCTCGCGGGCCTGGAGCGGTACGGGGACACGCAGTTGTACGTGTCGGGGGGCGCCGGTGCCTGGGGGCCGCCCACTCGGGTGGGCGCGCCGTCCGACATCACCGTCGTGGAGCTGGCTTCCCGGCAGGCCTGAAGCGCGCACGTCACACCTGGGAGCGAGCTGTGAAAGCGGCCGGAAACCATCGCTTGGTCAGCTTTCTCCCAACACTCCCCATAAGCCTTCCCCCGCCTGAAAACCCTGTGGTTGAGTGCCTCGCGCCACCGGGGAGTGGCACGAGGAGCCACTGGGGGAGTGGCGGGATCGAGCCACGGGACAGTGGCTCCAGGAGGGGCGCCGATGCGATCGGTTCGCATACGGATTCTCGCGGTGGTTCTGGTGCTGGTCGCCGTGGGTGTGGGCGGCTGGCAGCAGCTGCCGACGGGCGGCGGCGGGGCCATCACCGTCGGTACGACGGACGCGGTGACGGCCCTCGATCCGGCGGGCGCCTACGACGCCGGGTCCTGGGACCTGTTCAGCAACGTCTTCCAGTCGCTGCTGACCTTCGAGCCGGGCGGCGCGGACCCCGTGCCCGACGCGGCCAGGAGCTGCGGATTCGTCGGTGCGGGCCTGACCACGTACCGGTGCACGCTGAAGGAGGGCATCACGTTTCCCAGCGGGCGCAGGATGACCGCCGAGGACGTGAAGTTCTCCTTCGGCCGGGTCAGGTCCATCGACTCGCCCGTGGGGCCCGCCTCGTTGTTCGACACGGTGGGTTCGGTGGACGCGGAAGGGCTGACCGTCACCTTCCATCTGTCGTCGCCGGACGCCACGTTCCCGTTCAAGGTCGCCACCGGTGCCGGTTCGATCGTCGACCGCACCCGCTACTCCGGGCACTCGCTGCGTACCGGCAACGGGGTCGACGGCTCGGGACCGTACACGCTGAAGACGTACACGAAGGATCAGCGGGCCGTTCTGACGCCGAACTCCCGCTATCGGGGGGCGGCGCAGAGCAAGGGTGAATCCGCCGTCGTGCGCTACTACGCGACCCCCGAGAAGCTCGACGCGGCCTGGAAGGCCAGGAAGGTCGACGTCGTCGCACGCACGCTGCCGCCCAAGGTGCTCGCCGGGCTGTCGCCGAGCGATCCCGGCCATCGCGTCACGGAGGCGGCCGGCGCCGAGACCCGCAATCTGTACCTCGACGTGCGGGCCGGATCACCGCTCCACGACCGCCGCGTACGGCAGGCGCTGGCCCTGCTGGTCGACCGCGACGAGCTGGCCGCCACGACGTACCGGGGCACGGTGGATCCGCTGTACTCGCTGATCCCCGCCGGTATCACCGGGCACACGGCCTCCTTCTTCGACGCCTACCCGAAACCCGATCCCGCGCGGGCGAAGGCACTGCTCGCCGCAGCCGGGGTGAAGACACCCGTGCGCTTCACCTACGGCTACGCGAAGGGGAGGGACGCGGCCGGGGCGGAAGCCGCCGAGCTCAAACGGCAGCTGGAGCGGGGCGGACTGTTCCAGGTGACGCTCAAGGGCTACGAGTGGACCGACTTCCAGAAGCGGTACGCGGACGGCGAGCTGGACGCGTACGCCGTCGGGTGGGTCGCAGACTTCCCCGACCCGGACAACTTCACCGCGCCGCTGGTCGGCACCGGCGGCAGCATGAAGAACGGCTACAGCAGCAAGGACGTGGACCGGCGGATTCAGGACAGCCGGCAGTACGCGGACCGCAGTCGTACGGAGGGGGACTTCCGGGCGGTCCAGGACGACGTCGCCCGCGATGTTCCGCTCGTTCCGCTGTGGCAGCGCAAGGACTACGTACTGAGCAGCGAGGCCGTGGGCGGCGGACAGTACCTGTCGGACGGCACCGGGGTCTTCCGGCTGTGGAGCCTCGACCGGATCTGACTCGTTCGCGCGGGGTTGACGGTTGCGTCAGTGACGCGATGGGCTCACCCCAGGGGCGCGGGGCTGAGCGCCCGTCAGGGGCGCGGGGAACTGCGCGACAAGCCCCCACGGCCCTGCAGATCACAACGCACCGTTCGCCCCCGAACAATCAACCGCAAGCCTTCGCGGGCAACGTAACCGTCACCGCCAACCCCTCCCCCGGAGCCGTCCGCACCACCACCTCACCACCATGAGCCATGGCCACCCCCTGGACGATGGCCATGCCGAGCCCACTGCCCGCACCCCCACCCGCCCGGAAGAACCGGTCGAAGATGCGCGAGGCATCATCCTCGTCAAGGCCCGGCCCCTCGTCGGCGACACAGAGCCGGACGACCCCGTCGACCCGCTCAAGACCGAGCGTGACAGCGACAGACGCAGGCGTGTGCGTCCGTACGTTCGCCACGAGGTTGCCCAGGATCTGGCGCAGCCCCGACTCGTCGGCGTGTATCAGCAGGGCCCCGTCCGCGCCCACGGACACCGGCCGCTCGGGCTGCTGGGCCCGCAGATCCTCGGCCGCGTCACGCACGAGACGGCTCAGGTCGACGTTCTTGAAGCGCAGTTCGGGCTGCTGGTCGAGGCGGGCCAGGGTGAGCAGCTCGTCGACCAGGCGGGCCATGCGGTCGGCCTCACCGGTCATCCGGTCCCAGGCCCGCTTGCGCTCGCCCGGCTCGCGCAGCATGCCCTTGTCGTACAGCTGGAGGTAGCCGCGGATCGCCGACAGGGGCGTACGCAGCTCGTGGGAGGCGTCCGCGACGAAGCGGCGCAGCTGTGTGGCGCTGCGCTCGCGGGTGCGGTACGCCGACTCGACCTGGTGGAGCATCGAGTTGAGGGCGAGCCGCAGCTGCTCGACCTCCTGGGTGGGGTGGTGGCTGGAGGGCACGCGCCGGGCCAGATCCCCCTCGGCGATCGCCGACGACGTCTCGACCATGTCCTCCAGGGGCCGCAGCCGGCGGCTCACGCTGAGCATGGTCAGTACGGCGAGGAGCGCCAACAGCAGGGCACCGAAGGTCAGATCGAGCTTGAGGGCCTTGGCCATGCCCTTGTGCAGGGCGTCCGTCGAGCTGGCCAGCAGGATGGTCGTGCCGTCCGTGAGGGAGATGCCTATGACCCGGAACGGGGCGCCGTCCACGGTCACGTCCTGTGGCTCGGCGTCGCCGGTGAGGGACTGGGGGTCGTCCACGGCCGCGGCCAGCGCCCGCTGGTTCTCCGTCGGTTCGAAGTTGCCGATGGTGAGGGTGCGTCCCGTCCTGTCGACCATGGCGAACAGGGAGTCCGAGTTCGGCGGCCCCTGCGACTCCGGGATCTTCCCGTCGCGGACGAAGGCCAGCGCGCTCATCGAGTCGATCTGCCGCGCCGTGAGCTGCGTACTCCCCAGTGAGTCCCGTGTCTTGAACAGCTCCGAGTCGATCTGGTCCAGCAGGTAGTACCGCATGCCCATCAGGCTGACCGCCGTCGCCACGATGATGCCGAGCGCCAGCAAGGCCACGTTGGCCAGCGTCAGCTTGCCGCGCAGCGAGTGGATGCCACGGCTGTGGTGGTGGCGGAAGATCATGCGAGCCCGTATCCGACGCCCCGGCGGGTCGTGATCACCGGGGCGCCGAGGGCGTCGAGCTTGCGGCGCAGATAGCTGATGTACGTCTCCACGACGGTCGACTCGGCCGAGTGCTCGTACTGCCAGACGTGGCGCAGGAGCTGCTCCTTGGGGACGATCCGGCCGCCGTTGCGCACGAGGAAGCGCAGGAGCGCGTACTCGGTGGGGGTGAGCTCGACCGAGAGGCCCGCGCGGTGCACCGAGTACGTCGTCTCGTCCAGCTCCAGGTCTCCGTAGCGCAGGGGCGGGCGCTCGGGGAGGACGTCGGCCGGGCGGGTGCGGCGCAGGACCGCGGTGATGCGGGCGATCACCTCGTCGATGTTGAACGGCTTGGTGATGTAGTCGTCGCCGAAGGCGAGCGCGCCGACGATCTCGGTGGGCGCGTCCCGCGCGGTCAGGAACACCAGGGCCAGGTCGGGCTGTTTCGCGCGCAGTTCGCGGCCCAGTGCCCGGCCGTCGCCGTCCGGGAGCATCACGTCGAGGAGCGCGGCGTCCGGGCGGGTGCGCTCGGCCAGCGTCAGCGCCTGGCGCACGGTCCCCGCCGTCATCACCTCGAAGCGGTGGTAGCGCAGAGCGATGGCCAGGACGTCCGCGATGCTCGGTTCGTCCTCGACGACCAGGACGGTCGCCCCCTCGTGAGCGGTCATGTCCCCAGTATCGGCGCGGGCACCGACAACGGGGCCGGGTCGTGCCTTGGAGTTCCTTGTGAGTCATGGCCGAGTCGTGTCCACGGGTGCGCGCCACCCCGATGCTGAGCCGCAGGACCTGGGGGACCGACCGACGAACGACTAAGGAGCGTTGAGGCGTGACGACATTGGCACGGTGGTGCTATCGGCACCGGCTGGTGGTCCTGTTGTTGTGGGTGGGGGCACTGTTGGGGCTCGGCTTCGCGGGATCCGCCGCGGGCACGAACTACGCGGACACCTTCACTCTTCCGAACACGGACTCCACGCGCGCGTACGACCTGATGGAGAAGGCCTTCCCGGAGAGGTCGGGCGACACCGACACGGTGGTGTGGAAGGTCGACGACGGATCCGTACGGGACGATTCCGTACGCTCCCGGATCGAGCCCGCCCTTGAAGAGATCGGGCGGATGAAGGGCGTCGGCGACGTCAGCAGCCCGTACGCCGCCCAGGGGGCCACGCAGATCAGTGAGAACGGGCGGATCGCCTACGCCCAGGTGACCTTCACCGAGCAGGCGAACGGCGTCCCCAAGGAGCTGGTCCAGGACGTCGTCGACACGTCGCAGGACGCCGAACGCGCCGGTCTCCAGGTGGAGCTGGGCGGTCAGGCGATCACTCGGATCCAGGAGCCGCCCACCGGGATCGCCGAGATGGTCGGCATCATGGCCGCGGCGGTCGTCCTCTTCCTCGCCTTCGGCTCGCTCTTCGCGATGCTGCTGCCGCTCGTCGTCGCGATCGCGGCCCTCGGCACCGGCCTGATGGCGACCTCGCTGCTCAGCCATGTGACCGACGTGCCCGAAGTGGCCCCGCTGCTCGGCTCGTTGATCGGTCTCGGCGTGGGCATCGACTACGCGCTGTTCATCGTGACGCGGCACCGCCGGGGCATCCTGCGCGGCATGAAGCCCGAGGAGTCCGCCGTCACGGCCCTCAACACCTCGGGCCGTGCCGTGCTGTTCGCGGGCGGCACGGTGTGCATCGCGCTCGCCGGAATGCTCGTGATGAACATGCGCTTCCTGGACGGCGTGGTCGTCGCGACCTCGCTGACCGTCGTGCTCAGCGTTCTCGCCGCGACCACCCTGCTGCCCGCGCTCCTCGGCCTGCTCGGGATGCGCGTCCTCAGCCGCAAGCAGCGGCGCAGGCTCGCCGCGACGGGACCGGAGCCGGCCGAGGCGAGCGGCCTCGCGGCACGCTGGTCCATGTACGTGCAGAAGAGGCCGCGCTCGATCGCCGCCGGGGCACTGGTCGTGATGGTGATCCTCGCGCTGCCCGTCCTGTCGATCCGGCTCGGCGCCACCGACCAGGGCAACCACAAGGACTCGACGACGACGCGCCAGGCGTACGACCTGCTCGCCGAGGGCTTCGGGCCCGGCTTCAACGGCCCGCTCCAGGTGGTCGTGGACGGCGGTGACACGGACGCGCTCGTGTCGACGATCCGCTCGACCGAGGGCGTCGCCCAGGTCGCCGCCGCGCCGCCCTCCCAGGGCGTCACGGTGATCCAGGTCGTGCCCACCACGTCACCGCAGTCCGAGAAGACGGACCAGCTGATCGACCGGCTGCGGGACGACGTGATCCCGGAGTCCGGAACCGAGGCCCACGTGGGCGGGGTGACCGCCGTCTTCAAGGACTTCGCGGCCGTGACGGGGGACCGGCTGCCGTACTTCGTCGCGGCGATCATCACGCTCGGCTTCCTGCTGCTGATGGTGGCCTTCCGCTCCCTGGTGGTGCCGCTGACGGCAGCCCTGATGAACCTGATCGCGGCCGCCGCGTCCTTCGGAGTGCTCGTCGCGATCTTCCAGTGGGGCTGGGGCACGGGACTCCTCGGCCTCGGCAAGGAGGGGCCGATCACCGCCTTCCTGCCGGTCATCATGCTGTCGCTGCTCTTCGGGCTCTCGATGGACTACCAGGTGTTCCTGGTGAGCCGCATGCACGAGGAGTGGGTGCACACCAAGGACAACGCGCGGGCGGTCCGGGTCGGCCTCGCCGAGACCAGCCGGGTCATCAACTGCGCGGCCCTGATCATGATCTGCGTCTTCTCCGCGTTCGTCCTCAGCGGCGACATGGAGGGCGCGATGGCGGGCATCGGGCTCGCGGCGGCGGTCGCGCTGGACGCGTTCATCCTGCGTACGGCGCTGGTGCCGGCCGCGATGCACCTCCTGGGGAACTCCAACTGGTGGCTGCCCGCCGGTCTGGAGAAGCGGCTGCCGCACCTGGCGGTGGAGCCCCGCGAGGAGGAGGTTTCCGAGCCCCACGCGCGCGTGGCCGACGCCGACGGCGGTTCGACCGTGATCCACGGCTTCGTCCGCACCCCGGACGGCGCACCTGTCGAGGGCGCCGCGCTGACCCTGCTCTCCAAGGGCGGCCGTCAGCTCGACCGGGTGACGTCGCTGGCCGACGGCTCGTACATCGTCTCGGTGCCCTCCGCGGGCTCGTACCTGCTGGCCGTGACGGCCGCCGAGCACCCCTCCCGCGCCCGGCACGTGATGGTCGGCGCCGAACCGCTGGTGTACGACGTCGAGCTGGCGGAGGACGAGGTGGACGCCGTGAACTGACCGCGCGGGGCGCTATTCCGCGGACTTCCTGGCGGGGTCGGGCAGTGCGTTCGTCATCCCCGGCAGGAAGTCCGTGAACAGCCCGTGCACCTCGCGGACCAGGGGCCGCAGCACCCGGAAGCGGGCCAGCGAGACGCCGAGCGAGGTGAGCCGGGCACCTCGTTCGGCGAGCCGGTAACTGCGCTCGCGGCCCTCCGTGCGGTCGAAGACCCAGTACAGGACGAGACCCATCTGGGAGAGCCACAGCAACTCGGGGAGCACCTCCCGCAGTTCCTCGGGGATCTTCGCCTTGGAGCCCGCCAGCACCTCGCGGCAGACCGCGATGGCCTCCACGCGCGCGTGCTCCGACTCGGCGGAGAACGGGCTGAGCGGGCTGTCCGGATCGGCGGCGTTCTTGAAGAACTGCACCGCGAACTCGTGGTACGGCGTCGCCACGTCCAGCCACGCCTTCAGCACCCCGGCGATCCGCGCCTCCAGGTCCTTCTCCTGGTCCAGGACTTCGCGGACCGCCACCCTGTGCTCGGCGGCGAGCCGGTCGTAGAACCCCTGGATCAGGTGCTCCTTGCCGGCGAAGTAGTAGTACGCGTTGCCTACGGAGACCCCTGCCTCCTTGGCGATGGCCCGCATCGTCGTCTTCTCGTAGCCCCGCTCCTGGAACAGGCGCATCGCCGTCTCCAGGATCAGGGCCCGGGTCTGCTCGCTCTTGGCGGGCGTACGGGACGGCCGGGCGGGACCCTCCGGCTCCGCGGGGCCGTCCGGACGACTGGCACTGTCTTTCGCTGCTGGCACGGGACAGAGCCTAACGAGGCGCGCAGGTGTCGCTGTCGCAGGCGGGTGCGTTGTAGGTCCACCCCGTGGCCGGCGAGTACTGCCATCCGTCGGCCCCGTAGTACGCGCCTCCGCCCCAGGCGCCGTGCCTGCGTGCCCACTGACCCTCACGCCACTTGGCGGCGGCGAGGACCGCGCCGCGAGCGAGCCGCGCCCCGGCCGGGGTGCTGAACCGGTGGGCCGTCGGGCGGTACTCGGCGAGCGCCCACAGGGTGACGATCCAGGCGGCGGTGCCCCGGTAGACCTGGCCCGAATCGCCGATCACGGTGATCTCGTCGAGCGTCACCGCGTGGTCGAGCCCCGGGAAGCGCCGCATGGCGGCCTCCGAGCCGGCAGGAACCAGGTCCAAGGGAACCAACTGGCGCTGCCGTACGAGCCAGTCGCGCAGGAAGCCGCAGAGCGAGCACTGCGCGTCGTACAGGACGGTGAGCCCGCGGACCGGGACGCGCGCGGCGTCCCGGTCCGGGGTGGCGGCGGTGGCCATCGCGGTCACGCCCCGACCGCCGGGGCGACCCAGTCCTGCGGCGGCACGGGCGGCTGCTGCTCGCGCTCCATGATGCCCCGGCGCCGGATCTTGTTGAGCACGTAGACGTTGCCCAGGTGCATGGCGCCGAGCACCAGGAGCACCACGCCGATCTTCGTCGACAGGGCCTCGAACACCCCGCGGGCGTCGGCGATCTCCTCGTCCTGGCTCAGATAGAGGGCCACGAAGCCCAGGTTCACCAGGTAGAAGCCCACCACCAGCAGGTGGTTGACGGCGTCCGCGAGCTTCTCGTTCCCGTGCAGCACATCCGCCAGAAAGATCCGCCCGTTCTGGCTGAGCGTCCGTGCCACCCAGATCGTCAGCGCCACGCTGACCAGCAGATAGATGACATACGCGACGACCGTGAGGTCCATGTCCCCACCCCTTCCCGACTTCTTGAACGCGTTCAAAACGCGCTGTCGAGGAAGAATGTAGACGTGTTTTTGAACGTGTTCAAGTCAGTTGCTGGGCATGCGTGTGTGACGTGCGGCTCAGGCCGCGAGGGGGTGGGGGAGGAGCCCTGGGGGGCTGGGGTGCGCTCGGTCGGTGCTGGGGGCCGGGGCTCAGCCGGTGCGCGCCAGCTCCGGACGCTTGCCGTAGTCCGTGAAGCCGATGACGTTGCCCCAGGGGTCGGCGATCTCGACGGTCCAGCCGGTGGCCACCGGGAAGGGCTCGTCCAGGGGCTGGATCCCGGCCGCGGTCAGCGCCCGAGCCGTCACCCGCGCGTCCCGCACCTCCAGCCACACGCGGCACGCCGGCCAGGACGGCGGCCGCTGTCCGAGTTCCTCGTCCACGCGCAGCAGCACGCCCGGAGTCTCGTTCCCGACCTTCAGCAGGGCGATCCCGGCCTCGTCCAGGCGGAAGGCCACCGGGAATCCGGCCCGCCCGTAGAAGCCCAGCGCCTCGTCGAGGTTCCCGACGGGCAGCAGCACGTTGTCGAAACCGAGCAGTTCGTACGACTCGTCATCTGACATACCGTCAGAATAGGTCGCCGTCCGCTCAGGGCGAGGGAACCGGCTGCGGCGTCGCGCGCGTGGCGAGCAGCCGCAGCGCCTTCTCCGTCGGAGAGCCGGGCTCCGCCGTGAACGTGACCAGGGTCTGGCCGGGATCGGAGGGCAGCGGCAGCGACTCGTAGTGCAGCCACATCTCGCCCGCCACCGGGTGGATGATGTGCTTCACGCCTTGACTTGCTCTCCCAGCTGAAGCAGGGAGATTCTGGCCTTCCGGTCCGGTGCTGTGCCGCGTAGCGGCACAGCACCGGACCGGACTCCGTGGCTTCCTGCTTCTTCGCGCTGTGCCAGAACCGTGGGTTCTGGTCTCACCTGCGCTCGACAGGCTGTCACCGCCAGTCCGGCGGCCTGCTTGACGTTGATCGCGGCGTTGTGGTCGCGGTCGTGGACGGTGCCGCACGCGCTGCACGTCCAGGTGCGTACATGCAGAGGTTTGGGCCCGTCCTTGATGCCGCACGCCGAGCACACCTGGCTGGTGGGCTCGAACCGGCCGACCTTCACGAAGGTGCGCCCGTACCGCTGCGCTTTGTACTCCAGCATCGCCAGGAAGGAGGCCCATCCGGCGTCGTGGACCGCCTTGCCGAGCCGGGTGCGCGCGAGCCCCTTGACCGCCAGGTCCTCCACGCCGATCCCTTGGTTCTCGCGGATCAGCCGGGTGGACAACTGGTGATGGAACTCGCGGCGGGCATCGGTCACCTGGACGTGCGTCCGGGCCACCTTCAGGCGGGCCTTCTCCCGATTCCTGCTGCCCTTCTGCTTGCGGGACAGCTCCCGCTGGGTCTTCTTCAGTTTCTTCTCGGCCCGGCGCAGAAACCGCGGGCTGTCGATCTTCGTCCCGTCGGACAGGACTGCGAAATGTGTCAGCCCCAGGTCGATGCCGACACTCGGCAGGTCCTCGGCATCGGGCATCCGCGCCAGGTCCGCGTCCGGGTCGGTTTCGATCACGAACGAGGCGAAGTACCGGCCCGCCGCGTCCCGGACGACGGTCACACTGGACGGGACCGACGGCAGGGTGCGTGACCAGCGCACCCTCACCTCGCCGACCTTCGGCAGGAGCAGCCGCCCCGCCCCGGTGATCCTCCAGCGCGCATTGGCGGTGAACCGGATCGCCTGCCGGGCATCCCGCTTCGACTTGAAACGCGGTGCCCCAACCCGCGCCCCCTTGCGGGCGCCCTTGAGGGAGGCGAAGAAGTTGGTGTAGGCACGCTCGACATCACGCAGCGCCTGCTGCAATACCACCGCCGACACCTCGGCCAGCCAAGCCCGCTCCGGCGTGCTCTTCGCCTGAGTGACCAGCATCGTCGACAAAACGGCCGCGCCCGGATACGGGGCGCCCTCCCGCCGAGCCCGCTCCCGGGCGGCAACCGCGTCGTTGTACACCACCCGCGCGCACCCGAACGCCCGGGCCAGCGCAGCGCGCTGGCCCCGACCCGGGTCGAGTCGGAAGGCATACCGAAGCTGCATGATCCGGACGCTAACACCCACCACCGACACTCCATGCCGGATCGGCCGAACCCGGATCTGCCGTAACGATCCGGCGGCCCGGGTGGAGCGTTTCCCGGCTCCGCCGGGACGCTTCCGCTGTGCTCCGCAATGAACCGGGCCGACAACTACTTCGTCGAGTAGCGGGCGTTGACGGACCCCGCGCTGCGCCGCCGCCGCAAGTGGCGCGGACGATACGGATGCCGTGCGGCGGGGCCCTGAAACCGGGTCCCCGCCGCCGGTTCATCGCCCCGCGGTGACTGATTGTCAGTGGTGCCTCGTACTGTCGACGGCATGGGAATGGTGACGTTCGTCGACGAGACGACAAGCGGGGACCGCGGTGCGGGCTGGGGGCTGGAGATCGCCGAGGAGCGGCTCGCACTGCGCGAGTTGATCCGGCGGCGGGTCTTCCAGGAGGTCGCCGAGTTCAACGCGCGTACGCCGGAGGTGTTCCAGGGACTCGTGCAGCCCAAGGACACCGAGCGGGTGCTGAACGGGTACGCGTTGCGGACGCCCCGGCGGATAGACCCCGAGGTCCAGACCGAGCTGGCGCTCAAGGCCTTCGCGGGGAACGGGTTCCTGGTGCTGGTGGGGGACCGGCAGTTCACCGACCTCGACGAGGAGATCGAGCTGAAGCTCGGCACCGAGGTCACGTTCCTGAAGCTCGTCGCGCTGGTGGGTGGCTGATGGCGTCGATGCGATCGCACACGCAGAAGATCCGCAATCAGATCGACGCGGGGAACATGGGCAGACTCGCCGACGAGGTGCTGAAGGCCGCTGTCTCCAACCACGGCTTCTGGGGTGACGAATGGTGCGAGCTCTTCGACACCCTGCGCAACCTGCCCGTGGACGAGCGTCGCCGGCTCGCCCACGCGCTCATCGAGCGCTTCCGCTCGCTCGGCACGGAGCCGGAGACCCGGCAGAAGGTGCTGACGCTGCTCGGCATCATCGCCCGTGACCTGCCCGACGACTTCTTCCTTCCCACCGAGCGGCTGGCGGAGCTCGAAACGCTCGGTGCCCGGAACTCCTTCTGGCACGCCACGCGCCTCGACCTCCTGGCGGAGGCGGAGCTCGCGACCGGCCGACAGCTCGCGCCCTCCGTCGTGGCCGTCTTCCGCCGTACGGCCCTGGTCGCCTACCGCTCGGAGCACCTCGTGGAGTTGGTCAAGAAGCTCACCACCCCTGTCCTCAACGTCGGCGAGGCATGGGCCGACCAGGCCATGGAGCAGCTCACCGGCTCGGACGACGACCCCTGGCAGGCATTGCTCCGCCACGCCCTCACGGCCACCGCCTCCAAGCCGAGCGCCAAGTGGGACAAGCAGGCCCAGGCCCTCATCGACAGCATCGGAGTGGACCGGGTCAGGGAGACCACGTTGTCCTGGCTCGCCCTCGTCGGCCGCCCGCGCACCATCCCGCTGGAACGCCAGAGCTACGAGCCGGACATCAACAACGCCTACGACCCCTACAACGCCAACGCCCTGCGCGGACTCGCCTGGCTGCTGTCCCTCCTCCCGCCGCACCCCGACACGGCCCGGGCACTGGGCGCGCTCGTCGAGACCTCCCTCAAGAAGGTCGCCGGAATGGGCCCGCGCAACCCGAAGGTCGCCAACGCGGGCGTCATCGCGCTCTCCCGCGTCGACAGCGAGGCCGCCCTCGCCGAACTGGCCCGCCTGGCCACGCGGGTGACGTACAAGAACACGGCGAAGCTGCTCGACGTGGCGCTGGAGGCGCGCGCCACCGCTCTCGGCCTGAGCCGGGAGGAGATCGAGGAGCTCGCCGTCCCGGCGTACGGGCTCACCGAGGTGGGGCGTGCCCTGCACCAACTCGGGGACGTCACCGCCCTCATCGAGGTCCACGGCACCAAGTCCGTGCTCGCCTGGCGCAACGCGGCAGGCAAGGAGGTCAAGAGCGTGCCCGCCGCCGTGAAGCGGGATCACGCCGACGAGTTCAAGGAGCTCAAGGCCGCCGCCAAGGACATCGACAAAATGCTCTCGGCGCAGGCGGAGCGGCTCGACCGCCAGTTCCTGGCCCGGCGCACCTGGGCGTACGACACCTGGCGCGAGCGCTACATCGACCACCCGCTGGTCGGCACCCTCGCCCGACGTCTCCTGTGGACGGTCGACGGCAGACCGGTCGGCTTCGCCGACGGCGAGCTGCGCACGCTCACCGACGATCCGGTGGCCACGGGTTCGGAGACTGCGGGTTCGGAGGTCGAGCTCTGGCACCCCGTAGGCCGCGAACCGGCCGAGATCGTCGCCTGGCGCGACTGGCTGGAGCGGCACGAGATCACCCAGCCGTTCAAGCAGGCCCACCGCGAGGTGTACCTGCTCACCGACGCCGAGCGCGCCACGGGCACGTACTCGAACCGCTTCGCGGCGCACGTGCTGCGGCAGCACCAGTTCAACTCGCTGGCCGCGATCAGGGGTTGGCGCAACAAGCTCCGGCTGTGCGTCGACGACTCGGCCCCGCCGGCCACCCGGGAGCTGCCCCAGTGGGGCCTGCGCGCCGAGTACTGGATCGAGGGCGACGGAGAGGAGTACGGCGAGGACACCACGGAGTCCGGCAGCTACCTGCGGCTGCGCACCGACCAGGTCCGCTTCTACCCGATCGACGCCCCGGAGAACTCGGCCCACTGCTACGGCGCCGAGTACAGCATGTGGCTGCGGGACGGGCAGGACCCGGTCGAACCCCTGCCCCTCACCGAGATCCCACCCCTCGCCCTCTCCGAAGTCCTGCGCGACGTCGACCTGTTCGTGGGCGTCGCGAGCGTCGGCAACGACCCGACCTGGCAGGACGGCGGCCCGGGCGGCCGCTTCCAGGAGTACTGGTCGGGCTACAGCTTCGGCGAGCTCAACCAGAGCGCCGAGACCCGCCGGGCCCTCCTGGACCGCCTGATCCCCCGGCTCGCGATAGCCGACCGCTGCACCCTGGAGGGCCGCTTCCTCCATGTGAAGGGCGAGCGCCACACGTACAAGATCCACCTCGGCTCGGGCAACATCCTGATGACCCCGAACGACCAGTACCTGTGCATAGTCCCGAAGTCCGCGCCGACGTCTCCCCAGACCGGCTACTTGCCGTACGAGGGAGACCGAACCCTCGCCGTCATCCTCAGCAAGGCGATGATGCTGGCCAAGGACACGGAGATCACGGACCCGACGATCCTCAGCCAGCTGTAGCCGGTACCGGGACGTCGAACGCCGCCCCCGCTATCCGCAGGACGTACGGCAGTTCCGGGGACCGGTCCGTCGGGTTGAGGGCGTAGACCAGGAGGCGGCGGAGGTCGCGGGTGGCGAAGACGCCGCTCGTGTAGCCCGGGACGTGCCCGCTCTTGCCCCAGACGACCGTGCCGTCCGGGAACTCGGTGCGCTGGAGCCCGCCGTAGCTGAACTGCGAGTCGCCGGACGCCGCGGCGGGCATCCGGAACAGGTCCTTCTGCTGGGCCGGCGGGAGGAGACGGCCGCGGTACAGGGCCGTGAAGAAGCGTGCCAGGTCGGGGGCGTTGGAGATCATGCCGCCCTCCGCCCAGCTGTACGGGTTCTGGACGCTCACGTCCTTGAGCTCGCCGGATCCCGGCACAGCCACCAGTCCGCGCGTATAGGGCGCCGGGATAGACCAGTCGTCCAGGGCCGGGACGTACGTGTCGCGAAGCCGGAGAGGGGTGAGGATGCGGGTGCGGACCTCGGAGCCGTACGTATGGCCAGTCACCTGCTCGATGATCAGGCCCGCGATGAAGTAGTTGATGCCGTTGTACCGGGTGGCCCTGCCCGGTTCCGTCGGCTCTCCGCAGGCCAGGGAGGCGTCGACGGCCTCGCGCGGTGACATGTCCTCCGTGGCGCAGGTCATGATCTGCAGGCCGCTGGTGTGGCTGAGCAACTGGCCCACGGTGACGGGGTAGTAGCCGGCCGGCAGAAGACCCGGCACCAACTCCTGCACCGTGTCGTCCAGGGTCAGCCGTCCCTCGGCGGCCAGTTGGAGCAGCACGGTCGACGTGAAGATCTTGGTGACACTGCCGATCCTGAAATGCGCGTCGGCGGCCGGCACGGACGGACCGGCCGTACCCGTCCAGCGGCCGTCCGTGCCGGACATCCGGATCAGCCCACCCGTCACGTTCTCATCGGGCAGCCCGGCGAGGGCCGCCCGGAGCGCCTCCTTGTCGAGCCCCCGGTCACTCTTGTCGAGCCCCCGGTCACCACGGACCACCCCGTGCCCGGGATCCGCGGCCACAGCCGGCACGGTCCCCACCACCAGCACGGCCGCCACAGCCCCGGCAGCCGCCACCGTCCTCCAACGCCTCTTGTACTCACCTAAGTTCGCCATGCACACCAGCCTCGCGCCGCACATCCCTCCCTTCCATCGGGAAGATCCCGGACACGACCCTGACCTCACCCTGAGCCGGTCCCTGCCCGAGTTCGAGGCCTCCGCGATGGTCCAGTGGCTCCGTCGGGGGCGGTGGGGTATTGCGAGCAGCACGACCGCCGCGCCTGAGAATGCGACGGCCGTTCTCCTGAGAGTCGTCATCCGATGGCGACGCGGGTCTTCCAGTAGCTTGCGGGGGCGATGATCTCTGTGCCGGATCCTGAGAGGACGGTTTTGCCGCCTGCGTAGAAGCGGACCGAGCCGTCGGAGCGTACGGTCCAGATGTCGGGGATGGAGTCTCCGTTGGCGTCCGGGGTTCCGATCAGAAGCGGGATGTTGGCGCTGGACCAGCCGGCTGCGCCGTACTCGGTGTCGGCGCCCCCTGAAGAGGCGGCGCCGGATTTCAGAGAGTCCATGTTTACCCCGCCGCCGCTCGCGGCGATTCCCTTGCGCAGCAACAGGCGCTCGGAGACATCAGTGCGGTAGACGATGTCGGTGATGCCGTCTCCGCTGATGTCCTGGGCGGTGACCAGGTCGCGCTCGGTCCATGTCGAGGCGGCCAGGCGCATCGCCTGGTCGGTGGTGGCTCCGTGGTAGCCGGTGAAGGCCCACAACTCGTCGCCGACGGTGGCGAAGAAGTCGGTCCGGCCGTCGCCGGCGGACACGATCTGGGTGAGGCTTGCCGGGCTGGGAGCTCCGTCGGGCAGCAGGATCTCGCGGCGCTTGTCGACGTTGACGGCGCCGTAGCCGTCGCCCGGGTAGACCCACAGCTTGCCTTCGACGCGGACGATGAGGTCCTGAAGCCCGTCGCCGCCGTAGATGTCGCCGTTGTGGGTGATCAGCGCGCCCTTGAAGTGTTCGGAGGGCGCGGCCACGAAGGGCGGCAGGTCGTCCCCGTTCGGGTCCTTCTCCGGGTTGGCGCGGTAGGCGCCGGACATCGAGTAGTCCAGGTCGCCGGATCCCTTGGTGAGGTCGCTGGTGGCCTGCGAGGGGTAGAGGGAGAGGTTTCCGCCCTCGGTGACGACCATCAGGTCGGCGAGCTTGTCGCCCGTGAAGTCGCCGGGGGCGTCGGCCTGGTCGCGGGGTGTGACGTAGAAGAAGTACTTCGTCGGCTGCGAGACGTTGCCTGCGCCGTCCACGGTCCTGACGTACAGCACGTTGGGGCCGGCGGTCGGCGGTTTGGCGTTGCCGATGGTGGCGCTGACGGTGGTGGCCGTTCCGGACGTACGTGTGAGCGAGCCGGTGTAGGAGGCCGAGTTGAAGCCGTACTCGTAGCGAACCACGTCGGTGTTGAGGGCGCGAACGGTGAAGGAGCCCGCGGTGCCGAACTTGAGGGTGCTCCAGTTGGCATCCTCGCCGTCGTTGCCGAAACCGTTCTCGCTGCCGTCCGCGTTCGGGAAGTCGGTGGAGCTGACCTTTGGCGGTTTGGGCGCGGCGGTGTCGAGGACGAAGCGGCACGGTGTCTTGGCTGGGCTGTAGCCGGAGGTGGCGTTGGCGTCGTCGACGGCTCGCACCCGCCAGGAGTAGGTGGTGCCGTTGGTGAGGGTGCTGGTGGAGAAGCCGCTGGTGGTGCGCAGAGCGGTGTCCTTGTCGCCGCCGACGGAGACTTTTCCGGTGGATTTCAGTAGATCACCGGTGGTGTCCCACTTGCCCTTTGCCCACAGGTCGAAGTCGAGGTAGTCGAGGTTCTTGTCCTTGTCGGACGCCCGGGCGGTGAAGGTCAGATTGCCCGAACCCATCCGGACGTACGGCTCGGTGGTGGTGCACTTCCCCTCGGGGCCGAGGTCGAGCGACTTGGAGTCGACAGTCGGCTTGCGGTTGTAGACGAGCTCCAGGACAGGAGCGTTGTCCCCGTTGGCCCGGAACTTCTTCCACGCGTACTGCGAGTTCTCGTCGCGGGCTCGCAGGCCGAACGTGATGGTGTCCTCACCTTTGTCGGCCCGCTTCTGCGCGGCCTTCTTCACGTCGAAGGTCTCGTACGCGTCCCGGCAGCCGGACTTGTAGCCGCGTGACCGACACGACCTACGACCCCTTGGGCCGGATCCGCACGGTCACCCGGCCCGGCGAGGGCACCTCCGAAACCCAGTACACGCCCGGCGATGGCGGCGGACCGGTCACCGAGATCAAGTCGATCAACGCCAAGGGCCACGCCACCACCACGACTTTCGACCCCGGCCGCAGCCTCGCGCTCACGGTCACCGACGCCAACGGGCGCGTGGCACGTACTCAGTACGACGCCCTCGGCCGCTTGGTGAAGGGCTGGTCCGCGTCGCGGCCGGCGAGTTCGACCCCGAATGTCCAGATCGACTACCGCAACGCCGTCGCCACCTCCGAAGAGACCCGCCCGACCGCGGTCACCACCAAGACGCTGAAGGACGACGGCACATACACCACGGCAGTCACGATCTACGACGGTCTGATGCGCCCGGTCCAGACCCAGAGCGAGGCCCACGGCCCTGGCCGGATCATCACCGACACGACGTACAACGACCACGGCCTCGTCGACGAGCAGACCAGCGGGTACCTCGCCAAGGGCCAACCGGCCGCCGAACTGTTCGCCCCTAGGTCTAAGTCCCTGATCCCGAGCTGGACGAAGTCCCGCTACGACGGTCTGGAGCGACCGATCCGTCTGTCGACCTACATGGACGGCGACTACCGGTACGCGACATACACGACGTACACCGACACCAGCACGTACGTGGACCCGGCCGGTTCGACCGCCCCGCGGACCAAGACCTACACCGACGCGCTGGGTCGGGTCACGTCGGTGTACCACTACAGCCGGGACGACGCCTCGAGTAGTGCGGGGCGCTCGACCACCTACGCGTACGACACCCGAGGCAACCGCAGCAGCGTCACCGACCCCGCGGGCAACAACTGGTCGTACACGTACGACGCCCGCGGCCGCGTCACCACCTCGACGGACCCGGACACGGGTGAGACGAAGACCTGGTACGACGCCGCGGGCCGCCCGAACAAGGTGACCAACTCCCGGCAGCTCACTCTCTACACGGAGTACGACGTCCTGGGGCGGATCACCAAGGTCCAGGAGGGCTCCGAAACGGCCACCCCGGCCAAGGAGTTCACCTACGACACCCTGCCTGGCGCGCTCGGACATCCGGTCTCCTCGATCCGGCACACCGCGGGCGGCGACTACGTCAGCAAGGTCACAGGCTACGACACCGACTACCGGCCCACCGGCAGGGAGACGGTGATTCCCGCCAACACCATGACGACGGGCCTCGCCGGCACGTACACGTACGCGTACACCTACACTCCCGTCACGGGGAAGCCGCTGACGGCGACGCTTCCCGCCGTGGGCGGCCTGGCCAAGGAGAAGGTCGTCACCCGCTACAACGGCGACGGCCTGACGGAGTCCACCTCCGGACAGTCCTGGTACACCGCGGACGCCACCTACTCGCCGTTCGGCGAGGTCCTGCGCACGGTCTCCGGATCCCAGCCCCACCGGGTTTGGACGACGAACTTCGTCGACCCGCGCACCGGCCGCCTCCAGAGGACGGTCGCCGACCGCGAGACCGCCGCCCCGCACCGCATCACGGACAGCTACTACTCCTACGATGCCTCGGGCACCATGACCTCCAACGCCCGCAAGCTGTCGGAGGCTTCGCGCGCGACGTGGGACAACCAGTGCTTCACGTACGACGCGATGGGCGAGCTGGTCAATGCCTGGACGTCGAAGGTGACGCCGACGGGCAACGGCACCGGCTGCACGGCGTCCAACGGCACGAGCTGGGGCTACCGCACCGACTACGAGACTTCTTCGGGTCCGGTGGCCGATGCCCCGGACGCGGCGGCCGACACCACCAGCCCGGACGCGTCGCTGACGTCGACCCTGGCGGCGGCCGCCCCGGGCGCGGCCTCGGTCTCCGCCAGCGCCACTGCCTACCACCAGTCCTTCACCTACAGCTGGGTCGGCAACCGCGCCACGCTGACCGAACACGACACGGCGGACGCGTCGAAGAACGTCACCCTCACGTCCGGCTACGGGGCCCAGCAGCCGCACACCATGAAGTGGATCAGCTCCAACCCATCCGGGAAGGGCGGCAGTTACAGCTACGACGCGGCTGGTAACACTCAGGTCCGGGACCTGTCCAACACCACCCAGGACCTGACCTGGACGTCCGACAACAAGCTGGACACCATCACCGACGACGGTACGAAGACGACGTACGTCTACGACGCCGAGGGCAAGCGCATTCTGGAGAACTCGCCCTCGGGGCCGACCTTGTACCTCGGTGAGACCGAGTTGACGACGAACGCCTCGGGCGCCGTCACCAAGGCCTCACGTGTCTACGCCCAGACTGGCGCGCCGACCGTGGTCCGCACCACGGCAGACGGCGCGACGACGGGCCACAAGCTGAATGTGCTGCTCGCCGACCACATCGGCACGGGGACCACGTCGGTGGAGCTGGCCAGCGGCCAGCCAGTCACCCGCCGCGCCTTCAAGCCGTACGGTGAGATCCGCGGTACCAAGCCGTCGTCGTGGCCCGACAAACGCAGCTACCTCGGCGTCGGCATCGACGACGCGGCCACCGGCCTCACGCATCTCGGCGCCCGCGAGTACGACCAGGCATCGGGCCGCTTCCTGTCGGCCGATCCGGTGGTCGACCTTTCCGATCCGCTGCAGATGAATGGGTACGTCTACGGCAGGAACAGCCCGGTCAGTAGCAGCGACCCGTCCGGCCTCTTCCCCATCCTGATTCCTGGGGGCCCGGCCCCAAGCCCACGCCGAAGCCGAACACGGACGTGACCGTCAGGGGTGTGCGCACCATCTACGACGGGGGAGGGAAGCCGCATGTGATCGGCGCCCCGCAGGACAACGCCTCCGAGAAGCTGGCTTTCAAATACATGAACGAGGACCTCGAACTCGCTGGGAAGTACTACGACAACAAGACCCGGACAGGATCCATGTACCTGTGGCAGGACGACGGCGCTGGCCAGGCCGAGCCCCGCACCTATGCCGACAAGAACGGCAACGTGCGCATCACAGGGGCGACAGCCGACTATGTCAAGGTGACCTGGAAGAACGGTCAGATCGTCAATGTCGAGACTTGGGATGCGACCGAGAGCACCCGCTCGGCCGGAAATCTCGCCGGTGCCGAAACCACGGTCAGGAACAAGATGGATGCGATGGGCAGGAAGGCGCAGTCGGAAAACGTCGTCTTCGTTGCCAAGGACTTTGACCAGGCCAGCGAAATGAGGGACCGCTTCGCTAACCATGGCAACGTGTGCATCATCCACCCCGACTCCCATTTCGACACAATGAGGCAAGCCCCGCTGGTGCGCAGGGTCAGCGGCGGAACCATCCGGATCACCCCGGGCGAGCAGGTCGGCCGGGGTGGGACCGGTACGGCCCCGGCCGCTCCTCGTACGCCCAACGGCAGCGCTGGGGGGAAATTCCTCAACGGGGCGGGCGTCTTCGGTGAACTCTTCGCCCTTTACCAGTTCGCCAAGGAGTGGAATACGATCGGCAACGGCGGCTGCGTGCCGATGGCGGTCGGTGACTGCCAATCGCATGAGATGTAGCCGTATCGCGATGAAAGGGAATCTTCTTGGCCAGGTTGATACTGACCGTGTGTCTGCCGCCCCTTGAGCCTGGGGCGGTGCGGCAGGCGATCGCCGACGCCATCGCTCCCTACGACCACAACGGCGAGGGGGAGGACCTGCCGCCCGGCGAGTGGTATGCGTGGTGGTTGGGCTCCACAGGCCAGCAATTCTGGATCAAGCCGGGCTTCGAGGACGATCCGCTTCTGATCCGGGAATATGAGACGCGCCAGGACGGGGTCTACGTCAGCCCGCCGGGCCGCTGTTCCGGCGGTCCCGTACGGCTGCTGGACATCCACGGGCAGAGGTCCCAGGCGGCCGCGGATGCGGATGCGCTGTGGTGTGAATGGGAGGGGTTCTCCTCGGGATTTCCTCCGGCCCGCAGTTTGGACGACCTCATTGCCGAGGAGCCGGAAGCAACGTACCTACACGCAGGACCCGCCTGGCACCGGTACGCGGCCCAGCCCGTGATGCGCGCGGTGTTGGACGACCCCGACCTGCAGGCCCGCTTCGGGCAGAGGGCGGTGGGGGACTTCGGTGTCGGACGAGACCGCTACGTGCGCCGCAAGGCCGACGAGAGCCTCGTCCACGACGACCTGCTGACCCTCGATGGCGAGTGGATCTCCTCGGATTCCATGCCGCACGACGAGTACGTCGAGTTCTTCAACACGCACATCGACGAACTGCCCTTGGACGCAGTGTTGGTGAACCTCAACTACAACACGTGACCCACGCACTCGAGAGGGCCATTGGGCAAGAGCCCGGCCAGTGTTCCGGATGCCATCGTCAGGGATCAGCTGGACAAGATCGGCAAGCTAGGGATTTCTGAGTGACATCGGCGGGATGAGGCTGCCTCCAGGGCGATCGGCTATCTCCCGGCGGGTCACAGCCAGGAGTGAGTGGAGGCCCGCGGGCTGAAGGGTGAGCGTGGTCGTCGGGTCGTCGGATTCGCGGAGGCGGATCGTTCCGTCGGGGGCGGTGGCGAGTTCGACGCAGTTGTTCCCCTCGCTGCTGTAGGTCGACTTCTGCCAGTGGAGGGTAGGCACTTGGGGCCTTTCACAGGTTGGCGATGATCTCGTGGATCAGGTCTCGCGACGCGGATTCCTTGAGGGCGACCGCTTCGAAGTGGGACATGAACGTGCGGTAGTTCTCCAACTGGAAGTCCGCGTGGAGGAATACGGACCCATGTTCGGCGTCGAGTTGCACGGTGTCCAGTTGGGGGACAGGTCCTTCGGCGTACAGGACGGTCTGTCCGGCGCCGGGGAAGATGCCGGCCTCGTAGGGGATCACCAGGACGGTGACGTGGTCCCGTTCGCTCATCTCGACGATGTGCTCCAACTGTTCACGCGTCACGTCCCGACCGCCGAACCTCATTCGCAGGGCGGCCTCGTGAATGATCGCGGTGTACGAGGTCGGGCTGTCCGCGAAGAGGATGCCCTGACGCTTGATGCGATGGGTGACGCGGTACTCGACCTCGGGCGGAGACAGTTTGGGGATGGACTGCCTGAAGACGAGGCGTGCGTAGTCGACCGTCTGGAACAGGCCGGGGATGTGGGCGATCTGAGCCGTACGGATCGCTGTCGCGTGGTGCTCCAGTTCGGACAGGTCGAGCAGCCCCGAGGGCAGGGACTCGCGGTACTCCTCCCACCAGTTGCGCCCCCGACTCGCAGTCATGGCTGAGAGCGCCTCGATATACGGCTCGTCCGAACAGCCGTAACTGTGGGCGAACATGCGAACGCGGTCGATGCTGACACCGAAACGCCCGGCTTCGATGGAGCTGATGCGTGCCGCGTTGACGCTCAGCAACTCCCCCGCCTCGCGTGCGGTCAGCCCCGCCCGTTCCCTAAGTTTGCGCAGTTCAGCACCGATGCGCTGTTGCCGTACGGTCGCTGCTGATCTTGGTGGCATGCCGAAGCCCTCTCACCCTTAGGGGTAATGGTTTGACGTAGATAGTAGTAACCCTACTCCCGATCCTCTACCTTCAGTGGCGTACCAACTACCCACCGTGGTGACGGACTTCACGGAAGTGCACCGCCATGCCCGCACGCAGGCCAGCGGCAGAGCCACCGCCCGCGCCACCCGCCCCCCCATCCAACCCCCGTACCTCAACGAGGAGTTACGGCCATGACCGAACTCGCCCTGAAAGACCTCGCCGACTGCTCCCCGCTCGACGCCGACTGGGAGTACGTCCTCCGTATCCCCCGAACTCCCCTCGGCCCCGGCATCGTGCGAGCCCACGTGCGAGCCGTGCTCACCCGCCACCGCGTCCGGGACGCCGTCCTCGACAACGTCGAACTCGTCGCCTCTGAGCTGGTCACCAACTCCCTTGTCTGTACGCGGGATCCCGTGTCCGTGCGGATCATGCGAACGGGCGGCCGTCTGAGGCTCAGCGTGTGGGACAGCAGCCTGTACATGCCCTCCGAACGGCTGGGGCCGGGGCAGGCCCCCGATACCGGGAAGGAGCATGGCCGCGGGCTCTGGCTCATGCGCGGGTGTGCCGACGACTGGGGGCACTACCTCCTCGTCAACGGGCGGCGCACGACCGGAGGCAAGGAGGTGTGGGCGGAGTGGATCACCCCGGACGCACAAGGGCCGGGCACGCACGCGGACCCTGCGTGAGTCGGAACGCCGCGTTCGCCATCCGCATGACGTACGGGGAAGTTCCGAGGACCACCCCGTCGGGTTGAGGGAGTACACACCCAGGACCCGGCGCAGGCCCCCCTCAGACCAGGCGGCGAAGGCACCGCTCGCATACCGGGGTACGGGCCGCTCCTGCCTCAGACGACCGTGCCTCGGGCGGTACCGTGCGCTGGGGGCCACCCTGTCCTGCGGGGTGAGGATCGCCCAGAGGGTGGAGTCCGACCGACCGTTCCACGAAAAGGGCCCCGCCCCCGGAAGCGGAAGGCCGGATGCCGTTGGCGAATCCGTAGGGCGAGGCAATTGTCGCGAGAGTCCCAGCGACACGCCGGGTTTACGGCGTGTCGCTGGGACTCACAACCCACTTGCCGGGGATCTGACGGGACTCGCCAACAGCATCGGAAGTCCGGAAGGCAGGGCCTTCGTCAACGTGCGGTCGTGGTGCGGCCGCGAAGGTCAGAAGCGGCGCGTGATCAGCGCCCTCTTCACTTCCTGGATCGCCTTGGTGACCTCGATGCCTCGGGGGCAGGCGTCCGTGCAGTTGAACGTCGTGCGGCAGCGCCAGACGCCGTCCTTGTCGTTCAGGATCTCCAGGCGCTGCTCGCCCGCCTCGTCACGCGAGTCGAAGATGAAACGGTGCGCGTTGACGATCGCGGCCGGGCCGAAGTACTGGCCGTCGTTCCAGAAGACCGGGCAGGAGGAGGTGCAGGCCGCGCAGAGGATGCACTTCGTCGTGTCGTCGAAGCGCTCGCGGTCCTCCGCCGTCTGGAGGCGTTCCCGGGTCGGCTCGTTCGTGTCCTTCGTGATGAGGAAGGGCATGACGTCGCGGTACGCCTGGAAGAACGGCTCCATGTCCACGACCAGGTCCTTCAGGACCGTCAGGCCCTTGATGGGCTCGACCGTGATGGGCTTCTCGGGGTTGAGGTCCTTGATCAGCGTCTTGCAGGCGAGGCGGTTCCTGCCGTTGATCCGCATCGCGTCCGAGCCGCAGATGCCGTGTGCGCAGGAGCGGCGGAACGTCAGCGTGCCGTCCAGATCCCACTTGATCTTGTGCAGCGCATCCAGGACACGCTCCTTCGGGTCGATCTCCAGCTGGAAGTCTTCCCAGACCGCTTCCGCCGAGACCTCGGAGTTGAAGCGGCGGATGCGGAAGGTGGCCGTGATGTACGGGGAGTCGGCGAAACCGGGCTCGGGGGTGCCGGCCGCGTCCGCCTTGTCCAGGGTGGGGGTAGCCATCAGTACTTACGCTCCATCGGCTGGTAGCGGGTCTGGACGACCGGCTTGTAGTCGAGACGGATGGACTCGGTGCCGTCGTCGCCGACCTCGCGGTACGCCATGGTGTGGCGCATGAAGTTGACGTCGTCGCGGTTCGGGTAGTCCTCACGGTAGTGACCGCCGCGGGACTCCTTGCGGGCGAGGGCGGAGACCGCCATGACCTCGGCCAGGTCCAGGAGGTTGCCGAGCTCGACGGCCTCCAGCAGGTCGGTGTTGAACCGCTTGCCCTTGTCCTGGATCGAGACGTTCTTGTAGCGCTCGCGCAGCTCCGCGAGCTTCTCCACGGCCGTCTTGATCGTCTGCTCGGTGCGGAACACCATGACGTTGGCGTCCATGGTCTCCTGCAGCTCGCGGCGGATGTCCGCCACGCGCTCGTTGCCCGTCGACGACCGCAGTCGCTCGATCTGCTCGACGACCAGCGAGGCCGGGTCCTCGGGCAGCTCGACGTGCGCGGCCACCTTCGAGGAGTACTCCGCCGCGGCGATGCCCGAACGGCGCCCGAACACGTTGATGTCCAGGAGGGAGTTCGTGCCCAGGCGGTTCGCGCCGTGGACGGACACGCAGGCGACCTCGCCGGCCGCGTACAGGCCCGGGACGACCGTGGTGTTGTCCGAGAGGACCTCACCCTCGACGTTCGTCGGGATGCCGCCCATCGCGTAGTGCGCGGTGGGCTGGATCGGGATCGGGTCCGTGTACGGCTCGATGCCCAGGTACGTACGGGCGAACTCCGTGATGTCGGGCAGCTTGGCGTCCAGCTGCTCCGGCGGGAGGTGCGTGAGGTCGAGGTAGACGTGGTCGGCCTCGGGACCGCAGCCGCGGCCCTCACGGATCTCCGTGTAGATGGAGCGGGACACGACGTCGCGGGACGCGAGGTCCTTCATGACCGGCGCGTACTTCTCCATGAAGCGCTCGCCGTCCTTGTTGCGGAGGATGCCTCCCTCACCGCGGGCGCCCTCCGTCAGCAGGATGCCCATGCGCCAGATGCCGGTCGGGTGGAACTGGAAGAACTCCATGTCCTCCAGCGGCAGTCCGCGACGGTAGACCGCGGCCTGTCCGTCACCGGTCAGCGTGTGCGCGTTCGACGTCACCTTGAAGAACTTGCCGGTGCCGCCGGACGCGTAGATCACGGCCTTCGCCTGGAAGACGTGGATCTCACCGGTCGCCAGTTCGTACGCGACGACACCGGCCGAGTGCTTGACGCCGTCGATCTCGACGATCAGCTGGTCGAGGACGTAGAACTCGTTGAAGAACTCCACGCCCTCCTTCACGCAGTTCTGGTACAGCGTCTGGAGGATCATGTGGCCGGTGCGGTCGGCCGCGTAGCAGGACCGGCGGACCGGGGCCTCGCCGTGGTTGCGGCTGTGACCGCCGAAGCGGCGCTGGTCGATGGTGCCGTCCGGCGTGCGGTTGAACGGCAGGCCCATCTTCTCCAGGTCGAGGACCGCGTCGATGGCCTCCTTCGCCAGGATCTCGGCGGCGTCCTGGTCGACCAGGTAGTCACCGCCCTTGACCGTGTCGAAGGTGTGCCACTCCCAGTTGTCCTCCTCCACGTTGGCCAGCGCGGCGGCCATGCCGCCCTGCGCGGCGCCCGTGTGGGAGCGGGTGGGGTAGAGCTTCGTGAGCACGGCGGTACGGCTGCGCTTCGTCGCTTCGATCGCGGCGCGCATGCCGGCGCCGCCCGCGCCGACGATGACTGTGTCGTACTTGTGGATCTTCATGATTCTCGTAGCCCCGGATCTAGCGGATGTTCGGGTCGAAGGTGAAGATCACCAGCGTGCCCAGCAGGATGGTGAACACCGTGGCCGTGTAGAGCAGGCCCTTGAGCCACAGCCGGGTGTTCGCGCGCTCCGCGTAGTCGTTGATGACCGTGCGCAGGCCGTTGGCGCCGTGCAGCATCGCCAGCCACAGCATCAGCAGGTCCCACGTCTGCCAGAACGGGGACGCCCAGCGGCCCGCCACGAAGGCGAAGCCGATCTTGGAGACGCCGCCGTCGAGGACGAGCTGGATCAGCAGGTGGCCGATGACGAGGACGACGAGAACGATGCCGGACAGACGCATGAACAGCCATGCGGCCATCTCGAAGTTGCCACGGGTGGACTTCGGGGTCTTCTTCGTCCGCTGGCGCGGGGCCTCGATCAGGGGCGCCGGGTTGTCGACGCCGTAGAGGGACGCGCCCTCGACGGGGCCGATGCCGGAGGCGGCGGTCTTCTCAGTGGTGGACATTGTTGGCGTCAGCTCCCGAAGACTTCACGAGTGGCGTGGCCGAGTACGGGGTACAGGGCCCCGACCATCAGCACGACCCAGATGCCGACCACGGTCCAGAGCATCTGCTTCTGGTAGCGCGGGCCCTTCGACCAGAAGTCGACGGCGATCACACGCAGGCCGTTGAGCGCGTGGAAGAGGACGGCGGCGACGAGGCCGTACTCCAGCAGCGCGACGATCGGCGTCTTGTAGGTGGCTACGACCTTGTCGTAGTCCTCGGGGGAGACACGGACAAGAGCGGTGTCCAGCACGTGTACGAACAGGAAGAAGAAGATGAGGACGCCGGTGACTCGATGAGCCACCCATGACCACATTCCTTCCCGGCCGCGGTACAGCGTTCCAGCCGGCACGGAAGAACCCTCCGGGAGCGGGGATTGGGGCCGCGCCGGCTTCTGTGTCGGTCGGGCCCGGCCGGGTACGGTCCACCGGCCCTGGCCATCGTAGCGACGTGTTGTCGGAACGTTTACGGCGGGCCTGGGGATGTGATCGAACTGGCAGTCAAACAGGCTCGTACGGGCTATTACGGGCGGGGTGGGGGGTGGGGGGTTTGTGTGGTTTGCCGGGTGCGGGTTCGTGGTGGCCGGTCGCGCAGTTCCTCGCGCCCCTAAAGGATTGCGCCGTTCCCCGCGCCCCTAAAGGATTGCGCCGTTCCCCGCGCCCCTAAAGGATTGCGCCGTTCCCCGCGCCCCTAAAAGATTGCGCAGTTCCCCGTGCCCCTGAAAAGACTGCGTCCCCGTGCCCCTGAAAGTGTCACTAAGAGACCGCGCAGTTGCCCGCAGGCCTGAAAGACCTGGTGAGGCGGCCCCTTGCCAGGCGGCGGAGTTCTTCTGCCGTCAGGACTCGTTCCTCGTCGGGATCGTTTGCCAATCGTGATCGGATTCCGGCCAGGACCTGGTCGAGGGACTCCTCGGGGGCCGTGTCGTCCAGGCAGATGACGAAGACGTGGCCGAAACGGCTCTCGTAGGCGGCGTGGGCGGCGCTCAGGGCGGTGTGGGCCGCGGAGTACGCGCCTTCCGGGAGGAGCGTGAGGGATTCGCAGGCCAGGGCCTCGGCGAGATCGCCGGGGGTCAGGTCGTACGCCGCCTCGTCGGCCGCCGCCAGCAGGGACTCCAGGTCGGGGTACGGGCGGTGGGCGGCGACGCGGCGGGCCCAGTGGTGGCTGCCGCAGCAGGCGAGGAGGGCGCGCTCGGCCTCGTCGGCGGGCATGCCGTTGAACCGGTCCAGGCCGCTGGGACGGGGTCCGGTGGGATCCGGCGCCGAGCGGGTCTGCCCCGGCAGTTCCGAGGGCCTCGAAGGCTCCGAGTGCTTCGACTGGCCGGTCGGCTCGGGCGGTTCGGACGGGTCCGGAATGGCGACGGCCTGGCCGGGGAGGCGGGAAGGACGGTGCGCGGGCAGCGTGGGTTCCTCGGCGGTTCGGTGACGCTCGGATGGGCGCCACGCGGTGGTTCGGCAGGGGGTCAAGTGAGAGATGTGTCATCACGCTATCGAGGTGTGACGCGACCTGTCCGACGGATGCCCGAATATCACCCGTAAGAGAGAGTTTAAGAACGGGCGGTGGACGGCGGCCCCGGGTGACGGGGCCTAGGTTCACAGTGAAGGTACAGGTACGAGAGTGATCGCAGGAGGGTGAGTGGTCTGTGGTGAACGGGCGTGGGCGCAGGGCTTCGCGGTCCGTGCCGGGCGGCAGGAGGACTCTGCTGGTCGGCGCGGGCGTGGCGGTCGCGGTGGGTGCCGCGCTGACCGTCGGGCTCTGGCCGAGCGGTGACTCCGGCGCGCCCTCGTCCCAGCGGCCCTCCGGCGGGAGAACCGCCCTGGCGCCGACACCGTCCTCGTCGCCCACTCCGTCACCCAGTCGGACGTATCCGCTGTCGAAGACTCCTCGGACCATCCCGGCCGTACGGGAGCACACCCCGGCGCGCGGGCCCGGCTGG
>NZ_JAPWHT010000639.1:0-4468 GCF_027270795.1 Streptomyces sp. ActVer | reverse complement strand
GACACCTGGATGAACACCAGGGTGGGTGGCATCTGGCGGGCCCGGACATCCTCGACGGTCGGCACCCAGGAGCCGATCTCGACCTTGCCCTCGCTCCGGTCGATCACCTTGAAGTCCAGGACCTCGCACCAGAAGGCCGCAAGCCTCTCCGGCCCATGGCAGTCAACGACCAACTCGGTGAACCTACTTGCCACGACTCTCCCAGACAGTGCGGACGGGTCTCAGAGTATTGGCTCTGCCGTCCGTCCGACAGATCCGAGATCTTCCCGACTGCACTGCCTCTGTCGGAGTTGCTGCGGGCGGTGCCCCGCTGCGTCGGCCGTCGGGCTCTGTCCCAATGGAACGGTCGCCGATTGGCGGCAGACGATGAGGCCCGTTCCTGCTCCGGGGTGACGGGCAGCCCTTTCAGGCAGGGCCAGGTGTTCGTGAACAGCCCGACGGCGAGAGGGAGTTGGTGGACGTGCGGATGTGAGGCGCACTGGTCGAGCTGACACTGCACCTGACGCCCGTCGCACGCGGCGCCGGGATCCCACTTGTTCACCGGCAGAGCGCCACGCCCACTGGAGCGGAGCAGGACCTCGAAATCGACCGCAACGTACGTGGCGCTGAAGTTGGTGCATCAGAGCCGCCGCCCTGCGGAATGGGTTCCGCGTTCGCGGACGTGTCACGCTCCCGGTTCCCCCCATCCCCAACATCCACCCGCCGAGGGCAACGCAGGACGGACTGAAGCCGACGTCCGGGTGAACCCGCAACCCGGACAAAACCGCCTCCTGCCACAGCCGCGTAACAGGCGCCGCACAGATACAACTCCCGCTTCACATCGCAGATCGCACCTGGTGTGTCGCACATGTGCGCGGCGGCGGAACCGGTGCTGCCCGGCGCAACTCCTCCAGTACCGACTCAAGTTGGAGTTGACCCGTGCCCAGAACGTCCCTGCCGACGCGGCTTGCCGCCACCACCGCGCTCCTGCTCGCCGCAGGCGCCCTGTCCGCTCCCGCCGCGTCGACGTCACCGGCACGGTCACCAAGGCCGACGGCACCCCGGCGCCCAACATCCCCGTCACCATCCAGGAGGTCGTCCGCTTCACCACCTGGAATCCGTGGGGCGACCCGATCGACCCCACCTACTACGAGCCGCGCGACCTGGGCAAGCCGGTCACCGACGCCAACGGGAAGTTCACCATCCCCGGCGTCGACATCGACCACGTGACCGGCAGCAGCCTGCTCAACGTCCAGCACGAAGTGGAGATCACGGCCCTCTACGACGAGGACGGCGACCTCAACACCCCGCAGGACGGCTACTACGCGGACACCACCGTGGCCGCCAACACCAAGTCCAGCTCCGTCACCTACAAGGTCAACAAGAAGAAGGTGAAGGCGGGCGACATCCTCACCGTCCAGGGCAAGGTCACCCTCCCCAAGGGGGTGGAGCCCCAGGGCACCGAGGTCTTCCTGCAGACCTACTGGGAGCAGGAGTACGACGTGAGGACCACCGCCGAGGACGACGGCTTCTTCGTGATGTCCGTGCGTGTCTCGGGCTACGACGACACCTTCGAGCTGCGCACCGCTCCGACGGACCTCTACGTGGCGGGCGCGCACCAGCCGCTCCCGATCACCAACACCTCCCTCCCCCGCACGTAGCCCTCCAGACGGCGGGACTTCGGGCACAAGGGGGCCGTAGCCCCCGAAAGAAGGGGCCCGCGGATCCGGCGATGGGTCACCCCCGCGCGAGCGGAGGTGACCCCTGCGCTGGGCCTGCGAGAATCTGGTTCACCGGCCGCGCAGCGTCGCGCTGATGGTCCTTGCCGTGTGCTGTACGACGCCTGCGAGCCGGTCCAGGCTGTGAGCCGGATCCGTCACGACGCACAACGACGCCAGCGGGACACCCCCCGGGCCGTGCAACAGCGCCGCCACACAACACACACCAGCCACCAGCTCCTCCCGGTCGAACGCAACCCCCCGGTCCCGGATCGCCGCCGCCTCCCGATGCCAGGACGAGGGCAGCGGACCCAGGGGAAGCTGAGGACTCGCCCCGGCCACCAGCACCTTGCCCGCCGCGGTGAACCACGGCCAGGCCATGTCGTTGAGCAAGGGTCCGAACACCTCATCGGTCTCGCAGGCAGTCCAGTCCAGGACCAGCGTCTGCCCTTCCCGCAGCACGCTGAGCCCCACCACCGCACCTGTGGCACGCGCCAGGCGACGCGCCGGCTCCCGCGCGGCGGATCGGAGCCCGGGATGCGGTTGCCACCCCTGCCCGAGCCGGAACAGCCGCGGGCCCATCCGGTAACCCCCGCGACATCGCTCCACGGCACCCAGCTCGACCAGTTGTTCCAGCAGCCGGTACGCGGTCGTCTTGGGCAGCCCGCACTTCGACGCCAGCTTGGTCAGTCCGGCCTCCCCGGCCCGCTCCACCGCTCCCAGCAGCTCGAAGGCGCCCTCCAACACGCTCCGCCCACTGCCGTCCGGCGAAGACGGCGACTGGACCGCAACGTACTCGGACCCGGGTTCGGAGGGCCGATCCAGCTGCCGCACCGATAACTCACCCATCTCCATTGCTGTCGCCCCCCGTTGTTCGTTCAAGCCCATCTCCCCCAATACCGCCTCGCGCGCGGTCGCTGAGCGGACGGCCCCCGCCGTCCGTGCTCGAACCGGCCGTTCCCCGTCCCGGCACGGCTGCCGCCCCACCGGCTCGTCACCGCATCCAGCGCGGCCGTCGGGTCCGTGGACGCCGACCCGACGGGAGAAGGGATACGAAGCCGATCCGGACTCGTGCGCGGATCGCCGCCCGAGCGGGGACACCACCTGTGCCTGGACACCGACTGTGCATATTCACACTGAAGTCCGGGTGTGGGTCGGGACGTTGTCGATAGGTTGTCGCCCAGCACCGGTATGTGCGCAACAGGTGAAGCAAATCTGCACAGGGGGTGCGGGCGTCGTGGTGGAATTGCGACTTCTCGGTCCGGTGGAACTGTCGGTACGGGGCCGCACGGCGGAGGTCGGACCCCCACAACGCCGGGCCGTGCTGGCGGCACTGGCCGTGGACACCGGCCGGCCCGTCCCGGCCGACGTACTGGTCAAACGTGTCTGGGGAACGGATCCGCCGGACGGGGCACGGCGCGCGCTGCATGCCCACATCGCCCGGATCCGCAGGCTGTGCGAGCAGACCGGTGACGCGGGGGACGTCCGGTTACGGCTGGTGCGCCGATCGGGAGGGTACGTTCTGGAGGCCCGCCCGGACCGCGTGGACGTACATCGGTTCCGGCAACTGGTCGGCCGGGCCAGGGCGGCGGGGCATGCGGACGAGGCACGGGCGGGGGCCCTGGTGCGTGAGGCGCTCGGCCTGTGGCGCGGGGAGCCGCTGGCCGGACTGGGCGGGCAGTGGGCTGCGCGTGTGCGCGAGGCATGGCGGCGGCAACGCGTGGACGCTGTCGTCGGATGGGCCCTCCTGGAGTCGCGCGTCGGCGATCCCGTCACCGTGGTCGGCCCACTGACCGAACTGCTCGGCGAGTATCCCCTGGTGGAACCCCTGACCGAGGCGCTGATGCAGGCGCTGCACGCCGCCGGACGCGGCGCGGAGGCGCTGGACTGCTACGCGACCCTCCGGCAACGGCTGGCGGAGGAACTGGGCGCCGACCCCGGTTCAGGTTTGCGGGAGGTGCATGAGGCGATCCTGCGGGGAGACCTGCCCGGACCCTCCCCATGGCCGACGCCCCAGGTACCGGCCGCCGCAGCTCCCACCGCTGCTCCCCCGCCTCGGCCGCCCTCGGCAACAACACCGTGGCCCGCCGGGCCCCCCGTACAACTGCCCATGGGCGTACGCGGATTCACCGGCCGTGGTGAGGAACTCGCCCGGCTCGAGGAGATCCTGGCCTCGGCGGCGGACCAGTCGTCGGCCGTGGTGATCTCGGCCGTGTCCGGCACCGCGGGGGTGGGCAAGACCGCGCTGGCCGTGCACTGGGCGCGCCGGGCTCAAAAGGCCTTTCCCGACGGGCAGTTGTACGTGAATCTGCGCGGGTTCGATCCCGGCGGATCGGTGGTGAGTCCGGCCGAGGCCGTGCGGGGGTTCCTGGACGCCTTCGGGGTACCGGTGTCCCGTGTCCCGACCGGCCTGGCGGCGCAGACCGGCCTGTACCGCAGTCTGCTGGCGGGTCGGCGGGTGCTGGTGGTGCTGGACAACGCCCGCGATGCCGAGCAGGTCCGCCCGCTGCTGCCCGGGGCGCCGGGGTGTCTGACCCTGGTCACCAGCCGGAGATCGCTGACCGGGCTGGCCGCAGCCGAAGGGGCCCATCTGCTGACCGTCGGCCTGCTCGGTGCCGATGAGGCCCGGGAACTGCTGATCGGCCGGCTGGGCGCGGACCGGGTGGAGGCCGAATCCGTCGCCGTACGGGAGATCGTCGGCCGGTGTGCCGGGCTCCCGCTCGCTCTGGCGATCGTCGCCGCCCGCGCCGCCGCCCAGCCGAGCCTCCCGC
>NZ_JAPWHT010000638.1:0-4481 GCF_027270795.1 Streptomyces sp. ActVer | reverse complement strand
CCACGGACGCCGAGGACGAAGGGGCTGGCCAGGTGGACGATGTCGGCGCGGTGTTCGGTGATCGCGGCGGCGACGCGCCGGCTGGGGAGGGCGACGCGGACCTGGGGGTAGCCGGGGAGCGGTAGGGAGGGGACTCGGACGACGGGGCACGGCGCGAGGGCGTCGGGCCCGTTCCCGGCCGCGGTGGCCGGGGCGACGACGATGGGGGCGTGACCGCGCTCGACGAGGTGCCGGGCGGTCTGGAGCGCGCAGTGGGCCACGCCGTTCACATCAGGGGGAAAGGATTCGGTCACGATGACGACACGCATACCCGTGTTGTCGTCGGGCCGGACGTGGACGCGTCAACGTGGATCTTTCCGGATGAGGAACGTCCCGTGAGCGTTGCGCTCCGCATGCCCCAGCATCACAAACCGGTCACGCTCCGGCGTCCGGGCTCGTACCAGCGGGATACGGGCCGACGACGGAACGCTCACACGCCGGTCTCACACGCCGGTCTCACGCTGTCCCGCTCGGGTGCCTCACACGGCGGACGCGTCCGGTCCGATGCGGCTGCGTACCGCGGTCTGTACCTCGGCCTCCTCGGCCGGATCGGCGGCGAGCCGCCGGAGCTGGTCGACCACTCGGGCGTCACCGGTCTCGGCGTGCCGCGCGGCCACCTCGCGGGTGGTCTCCTCGCAGTCCCAGAGGCACTCGACGGCGAATCCGGCGGGGAACGAGGGATCGGTGGCGGCCAGCGCACGGGCCGCGCGCCCGCGCAGATGGGACGAGGCCGTCTCCCGGTAGACATGTCGCAGCACGGGGGCCGCGTTGGCGATGCCCAGCCGTCCGGCGCCGTCGACGAGGGTCCACAGGGTCGGGGCATCGGGCCCGTCGCCCCGGACGGCCTCGCGCAGGGCGCCGAGGACGAGTTCCCTGTCCGGTGCGCCGCCCCGGCAGGCGAGGACGCGCCCGGCGGCCTCTCCGAGGGCGTCGGGCCGGTGGACCCAGCCGCGCGCCCGCTCCACGGCGGCGATGGACCGCATCCGTTCGAAGGCGTCCACGGCGGCCTCCACGACGAGCCGTGAGGCGGAGGCCTGGGCGGCCTCGATGAGATCGAGTACGTCGGAATCCTGGCTGTCGGCGAGATAGCGCAGGGCAGTGCAGCGCGCGCCGTCGTCTCCGGTGCGGGCGGCCTCGATGATCTCGGGGCGGTCCTCGGGTCCGGCGACGGCCGTGAGACATCGCGCGGCCGGCACATGGAGGGCCGCTCCGCGTTCGATGCCTTGCTGGGCCCACTCGAAGACGGCCCGCACGCTCCACCCCGGGCGGGGCCCGGACGGTCGCATCTGGCGTTGCCATCGGTCGAATGAGCCGGCTTCCTGCGCGGCACGCACGCGCGTGCCGATGGTTTCGCGGGGATCGTCGGCCCACAGGCGCCAGGGCCGGGGTTCGAAGGAGTCCCGTACGACGACCGCCAGTTCGGCCTCGCCCTCGGGGTCGGCGGGGAACCGGGCGAGGACGGGGGCCGCGAGGGCGCGCAGTCCGGCGTCGTCGTCGCGCAGCGCAAGTTCGTCGAGGGCCCAGGCCCAGTTGGCGCCGCAGGCGGCGTACCGCCTGAGCAGTTCGAGCGCGTCCCGCCTGCCGTACGAGGCGAGGTGGCCGAGGACGGCCAGCGCGAGGCCCGTGCGTGACTCCTCCGTGTCGAGGACGTCGTCCGCGTCGAAGAGGTGTGCCTCGATCTCGTCGAGCTCGCCGCTCAGGTCGAGGAAGAGACGGGCGTAGTAGAGGGAGCGGTTCTCCACCTGCCAGTCGTGGCGGGGGTCGCGCAGCACACAGTGGTTCAGTGCCGCGAGCGCTTCGGCGCGCGGGGCGGTGAGCGCGTGCAGCGTGCCGTCGCCGCGGCCCCTCTGGAGCAGGCCGAGCAGCGTACCGCTGGGCGCTATGACCGGATCGAACATGGGAAACAGCCTCACATCAAGCGTCGACGCAACCGGGGATCCTGCTTTACCTGGCCGCGTGACAACACGTCGGGGCGCCCGCCGTTTCCTGCTTGCTGTAGACCATCTTCCTCTGCCTCTCGTCGGTGGCCCGTGCGGGCCGCATCACGGTCCGCGCGGTGCGGCAACACCTGCCCAGCCATCGCGTACGTGAATCACGACGTCATGATGACCCAGCGGTTCTCGCTGCCGCGACCGCATTTCCGGCGGCCCCGTACCGCCTCCCCCAAAATTGTTGTTTCGCCTGGTCAAGGCGTTTTGTTCAGTGCACGCCGAACAGTTCGAGCAATTCGGCCTTGCCGAACATCCGAGCCGTGTCGACGGCGGAGGGCGTGCCCGCGGAGGGGTCGGCACCCGCGTCGAGGAGGACCCGGATCACGGCGTCCTCGCCCTTGAAGACGGCTCCGGCGAGCGGAGTCTGCCCTCGGTCGTTGATGCGGTCGGCCTCGGCGCCGCGCTCCAGGAGGGCGCGGACGGCGTCGGCGTGGCCGTGGTAGGCCGCGAGCATCACGAGCGAGTCGCCGCGGTCGTTGGTGAGGTTGGCCGGAACGCCCGCGTCCACATACGCCACCAGCGCCTCGGTCTGCCCCTGCCGGGCCAGATCGAAGATTTTGGTCGCCAGCTCCACGACCTCGGGGTCGGGGGCTTCACTCATCGGCGGGACCGCCTCTCACTGCGACAACACATGCGACAACGAACGGGACTGCGGGAACGTGCGGCCGTCAGCGGTGCGGCCGTACGAGTGAATCGCCAGCGTACTGGCTCCGCGGGCACATGACCGGGCCCGGCCGAGGCAAAGATCACCACGAATCCGGCAAACCGTCGAGTGGCCGCCCTGGAGGCCCTGCCAGGCAGGGCCATCGGGGTGAAATAAGCGTAATTTCACTCTGTTGCACCTTTTATCGTATGGATACATCCTGTGAGCCTGGAAGTACTCATGGTGACTGTCCCCATCGACCAGGAGAACTCTCATGATCCTGTCCATCTCAGGTGTGGTGCTGCTCGGCATCATCGTCTTCCTCTTCTTCCGCAAGGACGGACTCAAGGCCTCGCACGCGCTGGTCTGCGCCCTCTTCGGGTTCTACCTCGCGGGCACGGCCATCGCTCCGAGCATCACGGCAGGCGGCGCGAGCCTTGCCGGGCTGCTCGGCGGGATCAAGTTCTGACGCCCATCCCGTTCGCACGCACCTCCAGGAGACAGCAGTGGCCCGGCGCCCTCTTCCCCGCATTCTGAGTACCGGCAGCGCGCAGATCGCCCGCAGCCGGGACCTGGCCCGGACGGCCGCCGACAGCGCCACCGACGTCCTTCACCCACTGATCACGGTCACCCGTGGACTGCGCCGGCTGGCAGCCGCCGGACGGCGCAAGTGGGCGGACACCCCAAAGGACCGGCGCGGTCCACTGCTGTTCCTGGTGGCTTCGGTCGTACTGGTCGTGGCCCTCGTCCCGTACGGGCCGCTGCTCGCCATCGTCACCCTGATGGGTGCGTCGGCGTGGCACGGCCGGGACCGCACCCCGCCCGGGCCGATCGGACCCGACGAGGCGCAGGCCAAGCGCCTCGAGTCGCTCTACGAAGCACTCGTCCCCTACTTCTCGGTTCCCGAGGACCCGGCCCCGCTCTACGCCCACGGCGGCGAGTGGGACAAGGCCTTCACCTCGTACGAGTTCGACGACACCGGCCGTGTCTCATACCTCTCGCTCCACTACCCCGCGTACTTCACCGACGGGGAGGCGGACGCGCGTGCCCGTATCGAGCAGTTGCTGCACACCAAGTCGGGGCGCGGGCGCGAGTACCGCTTCGCGTGGGACGAGGAGGGCAACCAGCTCTCGGTCACGGTGCTGCCGCCGCTTCCCACCGATGTCGCCGCCCAGCGCTTCGTCACGGCTCCGGGCGAGACCGTCCTCGGCTTCACCGACCCGGCCGGGGTCCAGCGCACGCTTCCGCTCACCTTCGGCGAGGAGCGGCGGGACGCCCCACCTGTCGTCTGGCGCACCGGTGCACGCTCGACCGAGCCGCACCTCCTCGCGGTCGGCGGGCCCGGCAGCGGCACGACCACTCTTCTGCGCTCGATGGCGCTGCAGGCCCTCCAGCACGGCGACGTACTGATCGTCGAGGGCGGCGGCAGCGGCGAGTTCGCGTGTCTGACCGGCCGCGACGGCGTCCTGGGCATCGAGTGCGGCCTGGCGGGCGCGCTGGCGAGCCTGGAGTGGGCGGCGCACGAGACGGAGCGCCGTCTCATCGCCGCGAACCGCGCCCGGCAGGCGGGCCACACCCCGCCGGAGGACACCAGGCGTCCCCTCTGGCTCCTCCTCGACCGCCCGACCGTCCTCGGCCATCTCGCGGCGGCCGACGGCCGCAAGGATCCCCAGTCCCTCCTCCAAGTGCCGCTGCGCCACGGCCGCGCGGCCGGTGTGACGGTGGTGGTGGCCGAGCAGTTCGACGCCCTGGAGTCACTCAGCGAGGCGGTACGCGGACACACGCGCGCGCGTGTCGTGCTCGGCCCC
>NZ_JAPWHT010000637.1:0-4489 GCF_027270795.1 Streptomyces sp. ActVer | reverse complement strand
GGTGGCCGTGAGCGGGCCTTCGGTCCTCAGCTGCTTGATGACCTGGTCGTACGTGCCGTCCGGCAGGCCGTGGTTCCTGGCCGGTCCCGGGGGTGTGGTCCGCCGGTGAGCGGATCGTCGGCCCCGTCCCGTTCTCCGGCGGGGCGGACGGGTCGGCCGGCCTGCGGTCCCGCTCGGCACGGGGCGGCGCCGGGTCGAGCCACCGGGACAGCCAGACGGCGTCGGCCACCTCTTCGGCGGTGGGGTCGAGACCGCCCCGGCGCAGCCTGCCGATCAGGTCCTCCAGATGCATCCCGTGCATCCGGCTCACCGCGAGCGGTCGAGTGGGTGCATGAGCAGGTCCGCGATCCGCTCGCGGGTGAGGCGCTCCGCGTGGGGGGTGTGCTGGGTGAGGAAGAGGGCGTTGAGCAGTTGGTCCGCGGCGACGACCTCGCCGGGCTCCCGGTCGAGGAAGCGGTCGATGAGATCGCGGCCCTGCTCGACGCTCTCGCCGCCGAGGTGTGCCTCGACCATGGCGGTGAGCTGTTCCTCGCCGGGGGGTTCGAGCTCCAGCTGGATGCAGCGCCGCAGAAGGGGAGCCGGGAAGTCCCGTTCTCCGTTGGACGTCAGGATGATGAGCGGGAAGGCGGTGCAGGCGACGCGTCCGCCATGCACGGGCACGCGGCGGCCGTCGTGGGTGAGGACCTCGACGACGGGTTCGCGGTCGGCCACGCGCTCCAGCTCGGGGATGGCGAACTCGCCTTCCTCCAGCGTGTTCAGAAGGTCGTTGGGCAGGTCGAGGTCGCTCTTGTCGAGTTCGTCGATCAGCAGGACGCGGGGCACCTCGGCGGGCAGCAGCGCGGTGCCGAGGGGGCCGAGTCGTACGTACGATCCGATGCCGGACGGGGCTGCCGCGGGCGCGGCGGTGGCGCCCTGGGCCCGCTCAAGCTGGACGTCCTGGAGGCGGCCGATGGCGTCGTAGCGGTACAGGCCGTCCTGGAGTGTGGTGCGGCTGACGACGGGCCAGCGCAGTACCCGGCCGAGGCCCAGCTCGTGTGCCACCGCGTAGGCGAGGGTGGACTTGCCGGTGCCCGGGTTGCCGGTGACGAGGAGGGGGCGGCGCAGATAGAGGGCCGCGTTGACGGCGTCGACCTCGGCGGGCCGGGGCGCGTAGTTCTCCACGAGGCGCCGCCGTACGCCGAGTCGGCGGGCGCTGCTGGGGTCGTCCGGTCCGGACTCGGGTCGGTCGGGTGCCGCCGCGAAGTCCCGCCAAGGGGGCGGCGGGGGTAACTGCCGCACACCGTCGTGCGGCTGACCCACCCCGCGGTAGATCCGCCAGTCGTTCACCATGGGCTCCTCCCGGCTCTGGTGATCATGCAGCGGGTCCCGGCTGTTCGATGTACGACGTTACCGCCGGTGTGCCGGGCCTGCCGAGCTTCCTGTTCGTCCGGTATCGAATCCGGTCAGCGAACATCCGTACGAGGCAAGGGAGTTGGGAGTCGATTCACGTGTCGGGGGCTGCCATGAGGGGCGGTTGCATGGGTTCCGTTCCGTGCGGCGGACGATCCGGCGGATCGAACAGTACAGCGATGTCGCCCACGAGACCCTCCGCCGTGTCGGGATCCGACACACGGATCCTGAGCTCGCGCACCTGCCGGTGCAGACCCTCGGCCCCGCCCGCCAGGCCCAGCAACTGCCCGGCCTGCAGATGGAACTCCCGGCATTCCTCGTGGTCGTGGCCGTCCCTGCGCCACAGCACCAGGGGGTGCCCGGCGGCGAGTGCGGCCGCCATCGCGTCGAGGCCGGGACCGCTGCCGACCGGACCGCAGTGGACGGGAACGCACGCGTCGTCCATGCCCGAGAGCCGGCCGTACGCCGCCATCCTGCCCTCCGGGCGTCCCGCCTCCGGGTGCCCCTGATCCGTCGCCTCGCCCCTCAGCGGTCCGGCGGCCAGCGGCCGGTTCGCCACGCCCGCCCATCTGCGGCGCCATTCTGGGCTGGCCGGCCGGGAGTTGCGCCGACGGTCTCGGATGACGACGACCCTGCGCAGTCCGAGCGGCATGGACTGTTCGTCGAAGAGGTCGGCGTCGTCCCAGGCGTCGTCGGCGCTGAGCCGCCAGTCGTCGAGCGGTACGTCGAACAGCCGGCGAGGCAGGAAGGCCTCGACCGCGGCCAGGTGTTCGCCGCGGTCGCCCAGGCGCAGGGCCTCCGCCAGCGGTTCCCGCAGGTACTGGTGCAGTTCGTCGCGGCGCACGCCCTGGTCGTTGCTGTAGAGCGGGGTGACGTCCTGGCCGTCGTAGAGGAGCTTGACGCTCAGGGGGTACCGCTCTCCGTAGACGGGCTCCCCGACGTCGACGAGGACGTCGGCCCGGGCGCGGGACGCTGTCCCTGCCGACGTCCTCGTCGGCGTCGGCCCGGCCACAGCGGCGACGGTCGCCGGTGTCCGGAGGGTCTCCTCGGACAGGCGGTCCAGGAGGGCGTCGATGTCCTCGCGGATGGCCTGGCGTGCGTAGAGGGTCGCCTGCTCGGTGATCCAGGCGGTGAAGTCGCGCAGCCGGTCGTGGTCCACGTCGGCGGGGTGGTCGAGGGCGGTGTGCCTGGCCACCTTCGCCGCGTACAACAGGACTGCGTCGAGGGCGAGTTCGGGTCTGCCACCGTGGTCGCCCGGGTCCCGCAGGCCGTGCAGGAGTCCGGCGCCCTCCCGCCAGGTGCGCGGGTCGTGCTCGATGGGCGAGCGGTAGTCCTCCTGCACCACACGGGACTTGACCTCGTGGACGAGGTGCATGACCTCGCCCGGGCCGCCGGGCGGCGGGAGATGGGCGAAGTGGCCGTAGAGACGGACGCGCAGTACGGGAGCGAGACCGTGGGCACCCGGACCGCGCAGCCGGGTCTGGGTCCTGGTCCAGTCCGCGCCCGCCGCGGGGTCGTTGAAGCGGTCGAGGTGGTGGAGGTCGTGCTCCCCCATGACGGTGTGCAGGATCTCGCCGCCCCGCACGTCGTACAGCTCGCGCAGCGCGGTGATGGGGACGGCGGCTCCCTCGTGCCGGCCGCGCCCCTTGTTCATGCCGATGACGGCGCCGTGCCGCAGGTCGACCACGGGCCCGCCCGAGACTCCCTCGACCGGCGTCTGGCCGGTGAGGAGCAGCGCCTTGCCGTCCAGGGCCGACGCCTCTCCGATGCCGTGCCGCATACCGAGGTCGCCGGTCTGCCGTGACCAGCCGTGCAGGCTGACCGGAGCGGGGATGGTCGGCGCCCGGTCGCTCAGCCAGACGCACGGCGCGTCGTCGGCGCCCCGCACCCTGACGAGCGCGATGTCCGGGAACCGCCAGCTGCCGCGGGCCCCGTCGGGCTCCTCGGGCCGCGGTTTGGCGAGCACCACCTCGCCGGTGGTCTTGCCGCCCTGCCAGGTCACGCCGACGGCGTTGCCACTTCGCCACACGGCCGCTCCCCCCTTTCCCACGACATGGGCGCAGGTCAGCAGCCAGCCGGGTGCTATGAAGAAACCGCTGCCCCAGTACTCCTCACGGTCCGGTGCATACCCGTCGCCCGGTGCCACGATGCGCGCGAGCGAGGGGCGCACCATCTCCTCAAGGGCGCTCATCCGGCGCCGGAGGCCGAGGGTCCGGCCTGCCCGTCGCCGCCGTCTCCCTGCCCCGCACCGGCCGCGCCCGCCTGCCCCGCGGGCTCGGTCCAGGTCAGGGACACGGAAAGGGAAGCCTGGCCACCGCCTCCCGCGATGGCTCCTACGATCCTGCCCGCCTGCGCCGACAGTTCGATGCCGAAGCTCACGGCCACCTCGACCGGTGCCGGGGTGTCCAGACCGGCGCGCAGGGAGCGCACGACGCCACCGACCGCGTCGGCCAGTCCGCCCGCCATGTCGACGATCCGGTCACCGACCCCGGTGTCCTGATATCCGTCCCCGTCCAGCGCGGCCTCGTCCGCCGCACTGACCCTCGCCCATACGACGGTCCCGTCGTCGAGCCGTATCCGTTCGATCCCTCCACCCACGGCGCCCCCGTCCGTTCGCTGCCGGTTTCCCTTTGCCAACTGTGAAGCTCCCCTACCGCAGGGAAGGAGAAGGCTAACTCCCGACCTGGGACATGTGCGAGGGGCACCTATCGGTGACGGCTCCGGGCGACCGGATCCGGCGGGCAGTACATAGGCTGTGACCGGAAACCGGTCCACAGACTGTGAACTGTGACCGAAGGCGGAACACGGACGCACGCAGGAGAACACCCCATGTACTTCACCGACCGCGGCATCGAGGAACTGGAGAAGCGGCGCGGCCAGGAAGAGATCACCTTCGAGTGGCTCGGCGAGCAGCTGCGTACGTTCGTCGACCTCAACCCGGACTTCGAGGTCCCGGTCGAGCGACTGGCGACCTGGCTGGCACGGCTGGACGACGACGAGGACGAGGAGTAAGCGGCAGGCCCCGGGGCTCCGGCCCGCGGCTGCGGGCGCCTGGCGGCGGGTGCGGAGCTGGCCGTGGACTGTGCCTGGCTTCGCCGGG
>NZ_JAPWHT010000636.1:0-4490 GCF_027270795.1 Streptomyces sp. ActVer | reverse complement strand
GCAGTCCCCCGCGCCCCTGAAAGCGGGGCTGCCGCCCCAGGCTTTTGTCTTTCAAGGGGCGCGGGGAACTGCCCGACCAGCCCCCACTCACCCGCACCCGCCCCCCAACCGAACCGCCCCTCCCCATAGGCGCTCACACACGGTAGTGCCCCATATGATCCTGTTTCATGGGAAGCGCCCGAATCGCCGTCAAGCAGAACCCGGCTCCGGAGCCAACGCGGGCCCCCGCCCGCACAGGCGACGTCGCCCGCCCGACCACCCCCGCCTCACGGCGAACCGCCTCGTTCGCCGTCTGGTACCTCCGCCTCGTCGCGTTCCTCAACTTCCTGAGCGCCGTCTGGGTCTCGCTCGGCCAGGACGTGCGCCGCCACAACACCGAGAACTACTTCACCCCGTATCTCCTGACGGCAGGCTTCGCGTCGGGTGCGTTCACGATGTTCCTGGCGATCACGATGCGCCGCCGCAAGCGAGCCGCCTGGATCCTCAACCTCGTACTCAGCGGGCTGTTCCTGTTGTTGTTCGCCTTCGCGATGGTGTTTCCGGAGATCCGCCAGTACCCGCAGAACTGGATCTCCCTCGCTCTCACGGCGGCCTTCGTGGCATCCCTCGTCGTCGGCCGGCGCGAGTTCTACGCGAAGGGCGACCGCTCGAACCCGAAGCTGGCGGCGGCCGTCGCGGTCGGCGGACTGCTGCTCTGCTCGCTGCTCGCCGCGCTCCTGGTGGCCGTCACGAACGACGCGCACGACGCCCACCGTTCGACGTTCCCCGACCGCTGGCGCTACGGCACCCTGCGGCTGATCTCGGTCGCCGCCGACGACGCCCGCTTCCCCGGGATCACCACTCCCAACTGGGTGAACGTCACGATCAACGTGCTCAGCACCCTGCTGGTCCTGGCCGTCTTCTACGCGGCCTTCCGTTCCCGCCGTGCCGTCGACCCGCTCACCGAGGGCGACGAGGAGCGGCTGCGGGCGCTGCTCGACCGGAACGGCGACCGCGACTCGCTCGGCTACTTCGCGCTGCGCCGCGAGAAGAGCGTGGTGTGGTCGCCGACCGGCAAGGCGGCCGTCGTCTACCGCGTGGTGAGCGGCGTCTCGCTGGCCTCCGGCGACCCGATCGGCGATCCCGAGGCGTGGCCCGGCGCCATCGACCCCTGGCTCGCCGAGGCGCGCGCCCACGGGTGGATCCCTGCGGTGATGGGCGCGAGCGAGGAGGCGGGGACCATCTACGCACGCCACGGCCTCGACGCGCTGGAGCTCGGCGACGAGGCGATCGTCGAGACGGCCGAGTTCACGCTCGACGGGCGGGCCATGCGGACCGTCCGCCAGGCCTGCAACCGCATCCAGCGCGCGGGCTACCAGGTCCGCATCCGGCGTCACGAGGACATCCCGGCCGACGAGATGGCGTACCTGCTGAAGCGGGCCGACGACTGGCGGGACGGGGCGACCGAGCGGGGCTTCAGCATGGCGCTCGGGCGGCTCGGAGATCCGGGCGACGGGCGCTGCGTCATGCTCGAATGCACGAACAGCCGGGCGGGAGAAGGCACGGACGAGCTGCGAGCGGTGCTCTCCTTCGTGCCCTGGGGGCCGCACGGGCTCTCCCTCGACCTCATGCGCCGGGACCGGGACTCCGAGAACGGGCTGATGGAGTTCATGGTCATCCAGCTCCTCCAGCGGGCCCCCGAGATCGGGATCACGCAGGTCTCGCTCAACTTCGCGATGTTCCGTTCCGTCTTCGAACGTGGCGCGCGTCTCGGCGCGGGCCCGGTACTGCGGCTGTGGAGGTCACTGCTCAGCTTCTTCTCGCGCTGGTGGCAGATCGAGTCGCTGTACCGCGCCAACGCCAAGTACCGGCCCATCTGGGAACCGCGGTTCCTGCTCTTCGAGAAGAGCGGTGACCTGCCGCGCATCGGCATCGCCGCGGCCCGCGCGGAGGGGTTCCTGGAGGCGCCGGGCCTGCCGAAGTGGCTGCACCGCAAGCACCTGGAGTCGCACAGATGAGTACGCGCAGATGAGCCGGACGAGTACGCACGGACCGGCCGGCACCCGCCGATGAGCAGGCGCGAACCGAGCGGTGCGCGCCGATGAGCACGCGCGGACAGAGCGGCGCGCGCCCATGAGCGCCCTCGTCCGGCTGGCCCGCCGCGAATGGGGCTTGCTGTACGCGGCCGTGCGCGCGGGTCTCGTCGAGCGGCGCCTGCGGGCGATCCCCATGACGGTCGCAGCGGTGTGCCTGACGGCGCTCACGCAGTACGTGCAGAACCAGTCCTGGGGCTACCAGTTCGTCCAGAACATCGGTGCCGTCCGCGCCGAGGACCCGCTCTGGCCGGCCCTTCTGCGCACCCCGCTCTCCCTCTTCGTACCGGCCCTGGACCTGCCCGTGTGGGGTGCGCTCGCGCAGATCCTGCTCGTGTTCGGGATCGCCGAGATCTGTCTGGGCCGGTGGCGCACGCTCGTCGTCGCGTACGTCGCCACGCTGGCCGGCACCCTGTACGCGCGCGTGGGCATCGCGCTCGGCCCGCACGGCTTTCTGGGGCTGCCCGCCTCGGACTCGCTGGTCGTGGACACCGGGCCGTCGGCGGCCGTGGTCGGGCTCGCGGTCTTCCTCTGCTGGCGGTATCGCGCGTACGTCACCGCGGGGCTGGTCGTCGCGGCGATGGTGGTGGAGGTGCTGCTCAAGGAGAACCTGGCCGGCAGGGAGCATCTGGCCGCGATCGCGGCCGTGCTGGTGCTGTGCGGGATCTCCGAGCTGCGTCACCGGCCGCCGGGCAGGGACCGGACGGGCTCCGGGTCCGGTTTGCCGCCGATCCAGTCCTGAACCTTGCGGCGGGGGCCCGCCCATCGGCGGTCGTGGCGGTAGGCCCGCAGCTGGGCCCTGGCCCGGGCGCGGTGCCGTCTGCGGTAGAAGCGCTTGGCCCACGGCGAGCCGGGGCGGGCGAGGCGGATCGCGCCGACCAGGGCGACGAGCGGCACGATCACGCCGAAGATCGCCATACGCGCCTTGCCCTTGCTCAGGGCCAGCAGCGAGATGAGGAAGTTCACCCCCATGCTCACGATGACGCCCGCGCGGTCCTGGAGTTCGTCCTCGGTGAGGTCGTTGACACCGAACGGCAGGAAACCGCTGAGCATCAGGCCCACCAGGGCCGCCGTGACCACCACGACCTCGACGCTCTTGCGGCCCTCCTCGCTCCAGTAGACGTCGTCGAGATGCATGATCAGCGCGAACTCGTCCAGGACAAGACCCGCACCGACGCCGAACACCACGGCGAACACGGCCGAGCCGAAGCCGTGCCGGCCGCTCGCCACCGCGCCGAAGCCGCCGATCACTGTCAGGACGACTCCGGGGACCACGTGGTGGATGTGGACGCCGCCCGCCTCGACATTGCCGAAGGGGCCCTTGCCCGCGCGGATCATCCGGACGACGATCCGGGTGATCACAAAGGTCAGCACGAAGGAGGAGAGCGCCAGCAGCAGCGGCAGCTTTCCCGGTTCGGTGATGTTCCGTGTCCACCAATGCCCCATGTGCGCACTTTATCCGCGGCCGCCGTGGGCGGCTCTCGGGCCGCCCGGTAACCTGCGCCGGTGTCCACGCCCCCGCCGGAAACTCCCGGGACCTCCTGGCCCGACGGCCTCCGTTTCGCCTTCGGCACGCTCACCGTGCTGCCCGTCGAGGTGACGCGGTGGGACCGCGGGGCCGCGCGGACCGGGATGCTGTGCGCGCCCGTCGCCGGGCTGGTCGTGGGCCTCGCCGCCGCGGCGCTCGGCCTGTTCCTGCTGGTCCTCGGCGTGGGGCCGCTGCTCGCGGCCGTGGCCAGCGCCGCCGTGCCTGCCGCCCTGACGCGCGGCCTCCATCTCGACGGGCTCGCCGACACCGCCGACGGGCTGGGCAGCGGCAAGCCGGCGGAGGACGCGCTGCGCATCATGAAGCAGTCGGACATCGGGCCGTTCGGTGTCATCACCCTTGTGTTCGTGCTGTTCGCCCAGGTGGCGGCACTGGCGGAGGCCTACGGCGCTTCCTGGGCGTGGGGGGCCTTCGCGACCGTCGTGTCGGCGGTCGCGGCCCGGCTCGCGCTCATGCTGGCCGCGCGGGTCGGCGTGCCGCCGGCTCGGCCGGAGGGGTTGGGGGCGGCGGTCGCCGGCACCGTTCCCCTGCGGGGGGCTGTGCTGGTGGCTGTCGGTGTCGGCGCCCTCGCGGCGGGGGCGGGGGTGTTCTTCGGGACGTACGGGCTCGTGCTGGGGGTGGCCGCCGTGGTCGCCGCGTGCGGGTTCGCCGAGCTGCTGCTGCGGCACTGTGTTCGCCGGTTCGGCGGGATCACCGGGGACGTGTTCGGCGGATTGGCTGAAACTGCCGCTACCGCGGCGCTGGTGGTTCTTGCTGTGTGGTGACAGTGCGGCCGGGTGGGGGCTGGTCGCGCAGTTCCCCGCGCCCCTAAAGACAAAGGCCGGGGCTGCCGCCCCGCCCTTTCGTCTTTAGGGGGCGGTAGCCCCTGCTTT
>NZ_JAPWHT010000635.1:0-4493 GCF_027270795.1 Streptomyces sp. ActVer | reverse complement strand
GCGCGAGGCTGCCGGGGCCCTGCACGCCGAGGGCGACGAGGTGCGCTGGGCCGACGGTGACGTCGTGGCGCGGCGGGTCGAGCGGCTGGGCGCGGTGGAGCTGGCGGTGCGCCCGTTGCGGAACGCCGAGCCCGGGCTCGTACGGGAGGCGCTTCTTGAGGGGCTGAGGGACGAGGGGTTCGGGGTGCTGCGGTGGTCCCAGGACGCCGAAGTGCTGCGGCAGCGGCTCGGGTTCCTCCATCACCGGCTCGGAGCCCCCTGGCCCGATGTGTCGGACGACGCGCTGCACGCGCGCGTGGACGAGTGGCTGGAGCCGGAGTTGGGCCGGGCCCGGCGGCGGGCCGATCTGGAGCGGATCGACGCCGGGCAGGCGCTGACCCGGCTGTTGCCGTGGGCGTCCGGGGAGGCGGCCCGGTTCGACGAGCTGGCGCCGGAGCGCATCGAGGTGCCGAGCGGGTCCAGGATCCGGGTCGACTACGCGGATCCCGAACGGCCCGTGCTGGCGGTGAAGTTGCAGGAGATGTTCGGGGCGCGGGAGTCACCGGCCGTCGCCGGGGTGCCCGTGGTCGTGCATCTGCTGTCGCCCGCGGGCCGCCCGGCCGCCGTGACGTCCGACCTGGTGTCCTTCTGGCGGGACGGCTACCGGGGCGTACGGGCGGAGCTGCGCGGCCGGTATCCGAAGCACCCGTGGCCCGAGGACCCCGCGGCCGCGGAACCGACCCGGCACACGAACGCGCGCCTCAGGCGCTGACGGGCAGCCCTGGTTGGCGCTGACGAACAGCCCCCGGTTCAGGCGCTGACCGGTTCCGGTTCGCGGGTCTCCGTCGGTGAGGGGTCGCCGGGGCGGCGGCTGCGGGCCTCCAGGTAGAGGGAGAGCGACAGCAGCCCGGCGCCCAGGACCAGGAATCCCCACGGCAGGTACGAGGTCATCAGCAGGACGAGCAGCCGCTGGGACTTGACCAGGTCGACCGTCGAACGGATGTAGTCCTCGCGCATCTTCACGTGCCCGGCGAAGGCGGTCACCTTCTCGCGGCCCCCGAGGAGGGTGCCGCCGCGCAGCTCCTCCTTGTGGATCTCTTCTCCGTAGACGGGTGCTCCGGTGGTGGGTTCGACCCAGAACTTGCGGACCGTTGTGTACCAGCGGGTCGTGCCCGTCTTGGCGACCGACTCCGGAGTGATGCCTTCGACCGGCATGACCTTCGGGAAGGGGACTTTGGTCCAGGGGATGGTCTGCTCGAAGTAGTAAACGTTTACGCCCCGGAAGTCCTGCTCGCCCTTGTAGTGGATCGGCGCGGTGATGCGGGTCTGTGCGTCGAAGTACTCGTAGTCCCTCTTCTCCGTGAGGAAGGGCCACTTGAACTCGATGCCCTCGCGTTTGACCGGGTCTCCGTCGACCATCTCGCCGGTGGCGTGGACGGGTTCCTGGGTGTGCGCGTCGAAGATGTAGCGCTCGGGGATCCTGGAGACCATCTTGCCGTCGGGGCCCTGGACGTAGGAGAGGCCGTCCCAGACGACGACGTCGCGGCCCGCGGTCTTCTCGATCTTCTCGGAGGCCTCGACGTTGCCCTTGAGGGTCTGCACGATGGTGACCTTGTCGACCTTCTTGGCCTTCATCGTGCCGTAGTCGAGGAGGGTCGCGTCCTTCGCCTCCAGGACCATGTCCTGGTACTGGTCGGCCGGGATCTTGGCGAGGCGCGGGAAGGCGTACCAGCGCATCAGCGGGGACAGCGCCGCGAAGAACACGGCGAGGGCGAGCAGGATCAGGCTGGCCTTGCGGCGCATCTCGGCGACCCTCCCTGTGCGTTGGGGGTGTGCGTCATGGGCGTGCGGTGCGGGCGTGTGTCGCGGGTGGCTCGTGTGTCACGGGCGGCTGGGGATGGTGGTGAGCAGCGGCTTGGGTGACGTCTTGCCCGCCGGTGAGCCCATGGCCGTGATGGTGAGGACGAGCGCGAGCGCGACGGCGAGACCGGTCGCGGCGGCGATCAGGGCACGCATGCGGGGCCTCCCGACTCGGCGAAGCTGATACATCGTCAGGTCGGGCACCGTAGCAACGGGCGGGCGAGATGAGAACACGTTGCACACACAGAACGACGGTGCCCTTCCACCCGGTCGGGTGGAAGGGCACCGTCGTTCTGAAGGCCTACGAGGCTACGAGGCGGAGGGGCTCGGCGAGGAGGAGGGGGCGGCCGTCACCTTCAGCTCGACCGTCAGCGTCGCGCCGCCGGTGGTGCTGATGCGGAGCAGGAACGTGCCGGCCGTGTCGTCCGCGTACAGCTTCGGCAGCTTCAACAGGCCGTTCGCGTCCGTCTTGAGGCCCGCGAGGGTCCGTACGGTCTTGCCGTCCGCGTCCTTGAAGTAGGGGCCCTTGTCGTTGGCGGTCGCGTCGTCCGCCGCCTTGATGAGCGTGGCGGTGGCCGCGACGCCGTCCGCGGCGGCGCCCGCGTAGGTGGCCTTCACCTCGACCTGGTCCGCGAACTCGCCGCCCGCGACGCAGGTCAGCGCGGTGTCGCTGGTGCGGGCGAGGGCGTCGGCCTGGCGTGCGGTGACCGTCGCCCTGTAGTCGAGGCCGGAGACGGCACGGCCGACGACGGTGGCGCGGACCGTGAAGTCGCCCGTCTTCTCACCGGCCTTGAGCGCGGGCGCGGTGGCCACGCCGGAGCTGTTGGTGACGACGGTCGCGACGCTCTCGCCGCCGGTGAAGACGGTGTCCGTGTCACCGACGATCGTGAACCGGACCCGGACCTTCGCGACGGCCTTGCCTGCCTCGGTCTCGGTGCGGGTGGCGATCTTCTCGGCGAAGGCGTCGCCCGCGGTCGCGGTGAGCTTTGCGGTGCCCGCGTCCTCCAGGCGGTCCACCGTGTCGGTGGGCGTGGGAGGAGCGGGAGTCGTCGGCGGCGTGCTCGGCGGCGGGGTCGTGGTGGGCGGCTTCGGGCTCGGACTCGTGGAACCGCCGCCGCCCGGTGTCTGGGAGCTGGGCGGGGTCGTGCCCGGCGTGGTCGGCGTCGGGGAGGAGCTCGACCCGTTGTTGTCGTCGCTGCGGCCGGAGGGCAGGGTGCCCGTGCCGTCCGGGACCTCGTGGGTGCCCTTGCGGTAGTACTCCAGCCACGACAGGACCGTGTTCAGGTAGTGCGTCGAGTTGTTGTAGCTGAGGATCGCTCGCCTGAGGTCGGCCTTGTCGGACAGGTCCCAGCCGAACCGGCACAGGTAGCCGCCGGCGGCGAGGGCCGCGTCGTAGATGTTGTTGGGGTCCTTCTTGCCGTCGCCGTTGCCGTCGCGGCCCGACCACTCCCAGGTGGAGGGGATGAACTGCATGGGGCCCACGGCACGGTCGTAGGCGGCGTCCCCGTCGTACGCGCCGCCGTCGGTGTCGGAGATGTTCGCGAAGCCGTTGCCGTTGAGGACCGGGCCGAGGATCGGGGTGATCGTGGTCCCGTTGGTGTCGACACGGCCGCCGCGGGCCTGGCCGGACTCGACCTTGCCGATGGCGGCGAGGAGTTGCCAGGGCAGGTTGCAGCCGGGCTTGGATTCGCCCAGCGCCGCCTCGGCCTTCTTGTAGGCGTCGAGGACGGTCGCGGGTATGCCCGCCTCGGCTGCGCCCGTGCCGGTCGGCGTTCCGGTGCCCGTACTGGGCGTCGGGGTCGGGGTCGGGCTGTTGAGCGGCGGGAGGTCGGTGTAGTACGGCGAGTTGCCGGTGGCACTGTCGTCGGCGCCCGGGGCGGACGAGGGCTGGGAGCCGGCCGTCTGTCTGCCCTGTGCGGTGTCGGTCACGCCCGGCGCCTGGGACGCGGACAGCGCCGCGACCGCGACCGCGGCCACAGCGGTGGTTGCCGCCCCCTTGACAACTCGCCTGCCGAATTGCGCCGCCATTGCGTGAACCCCTCCCGTGGACGATCGCCCGCGCCTCGCGCGCTTCCTGTTGTCCGGCCGCACTCCCCCGCACGGCGACCCAGGCGACCCTACGACAACTTCCGTTGCGCAGACACCCGTTCGTGCCCGTTTTCACCGGTTGGCCATATCGCGTTTCTCCTGCCCCGGCGTCTTGGGGGCATGCGGGACCGACGGGAACTGCCGACCGCATACTGAGCGTCATCGATCAAGGGATCGCCCGGACCGTTCGGGGCCACCAGGCCGTCGCACGCGGTCGATCGCGGTCAATGTCGTTCGCAAGGAGCCCCGTTGCCGTTCACCCTCAGCCATGCCGCGGCCGTTCTGCCCGCCGTGCGCACCGACGGGACCGGACGCGGCCGACTGGTTCCGGCCCTGCTCGTGGCCGGATCGTTCGCGCCCGACATGACCTACTACGCGGCGAGTGTGCTGCCGGAGGCCATGGAGTTCGGCGACTTCACGCACTCCTTCACCGGGGTGTTCACGGTCGATGTGCTGGTCGCCTGGGCGCTCGTGGGCGCCTGGCTGGTGCTGCGCGAGCCGCTGGTGGCTCTGCTGCCGCGCGGCCGGCAGGGGCGGGTCGGGGCCCTCCTGCGCTGCGGTGCGCC
>NZ_JAPWHT010000634.1:0-4524 GCF_027270795.1 Streptomyces sp. ActVer | reverse complement strand
GGCGCCGGGGGCCGCGCCGCCGCCCAGTCCGCCCAGGGCTGGGCAGCCGATGACGGTGACGCCGTCGTGGTGGGCGGGGCGCCCCGGATTGCGCAGGTAGCCGCTGCCGAGGTCGCGCTGGTCGAGCAGGCGCGTCTCCAGCGCGGCCGACGTCAGCGGAGCAGCCTGGGTTGTGTCGGCCGGCGACCCGGTCCGAGCGGTGGCGGCGGTGGCGTGCTTGGCGCCGGTGGTGTCGGTGGAGCAGGCGGACACGGTGAGGAGGGCGGCGGTGATGCCGAGGACGCTGGTGGCGACGCGAACGCGCATGACGGAACTGACCCCTTGGTGCTGGACGACGGGTGGTCAGTGCGGGCCCGCGGGCCCGGTGGGGTCGTAGGAGTGGAGGTCAGTGCCCGAGGTGGCGCAGGCAGTCCTCGAACGTGGCGTGCGTCGCGTCCGCCGGTCCGCGGTTCCGGTTGAACCAGGCGGTGTCGAGGCGGGTTTCCTGCTGCTGGTGGCCGACCCGGCACCGCAGCCAGATCTGGTCGCGGGTGGAGAGGATGAGCCAGTCCCGGTACGCGCCGCACTCGGCGCAGGCGACCATCTCGCCGTCGAGGACGAGCGGCTGCTTCCACGGCATCATGGTGCCGTCGACCTGGTCGTGGCTGGGTACCCGCAACTCCGGCGGAAGGAAGTCGTCCACCACCGCGGTCGGCTCGATGTGTTCCGGCTCGGCCGGCGGCACCCCGATCCCGGGCGGGACCTCGTTCTGCAGCCGCGCCGACAGCTCGAAGAACCGTCGCTGTTCCTCGCTGGGCTCCTTGGCCCGGCGGCGTATTCGCTGAAACACCCTGGCGTCCTCCTGTGCCTCGTCCTGCTCGCTTCATGATCGTGCCGTACGCCCCTGGCGGTTTCAATTCACAAAGTCCACAGTCGCCTTCGAGCAGGTCATCAGGCGTTTTCCGCCTCCTGGGGGCGCGGATGACGAGTGGGCACGGCGCGTGTCTCCGAGCGGATGAGTGCTGTCCCCTCGGCGTGCCCGAACACGCCACGTCGGCTTCGACCGCCCAACTTCGCGTCGCCAACTGGCTCGAGTCGCCGCACCTGCGCCCTTGCGTTCCTCCTGAATGTGCGCAGCGCCCGTGACCCACAACGCGGGCCTGAACGCCGCCGGGGTCCGCTGTGGCGTATGGCCATGCTGGGTCGCGAGCGGGGCGGTGGCGGTACGCCTGCTCCTGGTCGTGCGCTGAGGCTGCACCCCGGCTGGCAGGGCTCACCGGGCTTTGCCCGATGTCTCCTCCCCGCTGCGGCGGCGGCCGGGCGCGGAAGTCTGGGTGGCCGTCCTGCGCGTTGCGGACTGGACCCCAGCGGCGCCGCTCTCGGGCAGGGGCGAGGCGTCGGCGGGCAGATCGGCCGTCCGCCGCATCCGCCACACCAGCACGTCGCTCACCGACTCCGCGGTGCCGAGTTCACGACGCCCGACCGCAGCGGACAGAAGAGCGGCGGGATCGTGGCCGGCGGCTTCGGCTTCCGCGATGGTCGCGGCCAGGGCGTACCAGCCGGGCTCGGCGAGGATCCGCTCGGCGAGCCCCGGCAGCGCTTCGCGCAGCAGCACGGTCTGCCGCTGGAGCACCGGCCGGCTCAGACGTCGGCCTCGCTGGTAGAGCACGCCGAGCGGCTGAGCGGCGGCGGCCCGGTAGGCGGTGCGCAGATGCCCGGCCGCCTGGGCGGCGGCTTCGGCCTGCTGGGCATGGCCCTTTCTCGCGTGCCAATGGGCGGCGGCGGTGATGAGGAAGAACAGCATGTCGATCGCCATCGCGGTGGTGGCACCGTCCTCACCACGGCCGAGGGCGGGCCCTCCGTGGACGAGGTCGCGGGCGGCCTGCCGCAGCGCGCGGTCATGCCCGCGTACGGCGCGCACGTGGGAGCGGGAGGCCCGCTCGAACGCTGTTGCGGCGTCTCGCAGTTCGCGGCGGGTGTGTGCGGCGGAGGTCTTCGCGAGCGCGTCCAAGACCTCGCCGGCGGCGGCGATGTGGGCGGCTGCGACCGCGTCGTCGCCGTGCTCGACGATGAGCACGGCCTGCCACGCGGCCGATGCCGTCCCGCGGCGGGCGGAGGCCGGTGCACCGGGCCCCGTACGGACCATGTCCTCCTTCCGTGGAGTCGGCTCGGCCCCGGTGCCGCCGGGCCAGCGCTCCCGGATCCGGGGCAGCGACAGGTCGGGGGCCAGGCGCGCGCCGGGGTAGAACACCGGCTCGCCGTCCTTGTTCAGGTCGTCGGGCAGAGCGACCTTGTATCCGAGGAGGTCTCCGGAGGGCGCGGCGCGCTTACGGATCAGGAGACCGGCGGCGGCGAGCCGGTCGAAGAACTCCTCGTCACTCCTCGCACCGGACACCGCGCGCCGTACCGTCTCGCGCAGCTCCTCGCGGGCGGTGCGCTCGCGACCCTGGCGTTCGGCCTTGTGGCGTTCGGCGCTGGTGGGCCGCTGGGCGGCGGTGCCGTCGCCGGAGGCGACCTGGTGGAGGCCGAGTTCCTTCTCGATGAGGCGGCACTCGGCCTGGGCGCGTTTGCCGGAGCGGAAGTCGTCGGGGCGGCTGCCGTCCTCGCACACCAGGGTGGCGACGATGTGGATGTGGTCGTCGGCGTGGCGTACGGCGGCCCAGCGGCAGCCGGGCTGCCCGTCGCCGGGGTCGATGCCGGTGGCGGCCACGATCCGCCGGGCGATCTCACCCCATTCCTCGTCGGACAGGATCCGGTCGTCCGCCGTCGCGCGCACGGAGGTGTGCCAGACGTGCTTGGCCGGGCGGGCATGCTTCGGCAGGGCCATCACGGGCTGGTCCAGGAGCTGCTGCAGGTCTTCGAGGGTGGCGTTCGGGTCGCGGCCGGGGTCGGGGGCCATGCCGTCGAAGGAGGCCACGAGGTGGGGGTCGGTGTGGTCCTCGTACTTGCCCGTGTCGTAGAGGTACTTGAGGAGGCCGAAGGTCCGTGATCCGGCGTTGTTGACGCTGGGGATCATGCGCCGTGGCGTTCGATCAGGCGTGTGGCGGCTGCATGCGCGGTGTCGGCGGCCCGCCGTACCGCGGCGACGGCCGCATCGAGCTGGGGAGCGTCCGCGCCGGAGTTGAGTGCCTTGACCGCCTGGTTGAGGTTGCTGCCGGCCCAGCCGAGCCGACGCCGGCTGTCGAACAGGGCTGTGATCACTTCGCGTTCGTCGGCTATCTCGGCGCTGGTTCGGTCGAGGTCGCGGGCTGCGGCGAGCGCGGCGCGGGCGAGGAACCCGGCGACGGACAGGTTGCATCGGGCGGCGGCGGACTTGATCAGCGCGAACTCTTCTTCGTTGAAACGAGTGTTGGGCTGGTGCAGGCGCTTCGTGGCGCGCGGCTGACGCGGACGCTGACGAGCGCGCACAGCGCGCTCGCGGTGGCTGCGGCGCTCGGTCGGCTTCTCCTCCGGTCCCGGCTTCGATCCGCCCTCGGTCGAAGCCTTCTGGACCTGCGCCCCCCGGTGCAGGTCCTCCCCGTCCCCCTTGGGGGCGGGGTTGGCGGAAGCTACGCTTCCGCCCCAACTTGCTCGCCCCGAGACCGAGTTGGAGTCGGGATCAAGTTCCGGGGCGGTGCCGTTCGGGGTTGGGTTCGTCATCGGGTTTCGGGCCTCATGGTGCGGGTGTGGTCCTGGATGGTCGCGGCCAGCGCGACGACGTCGGCCGGTCCCATGAGGACGCGGACGGGTCCGTCGGGCCGGTCCTGGACGAGCCACTGGCCGTTCGGCGTGAGGACGGCGGCGTGCAGGAGACGCCGGCGGACCAGGACGTCCGCCCAGGCGATGGCCTCGGCGGCGGTGGGCTCGGATGGACGAGGGGGACGCGGAATCACGGCGTGCCTCCTTAAGCGGGGCGGTGGCCCGGCACGGAGCCGGGCCACCCGTTGCGGATAGGGGCGTTGAGCTGGGGATTTGACGGTTCAGCCGCACTCGGGGCAGCGCCCGACGTGGCTGTTGAGCGCCCGGGCCATCCGCTGCTTCGTCGAGGCAGCCTGCTTTGCGCTGGACTTCGCCGCCGGCCTGCCCTCGTGCCGCTTGGAGTGGGCGAGCATGAAGCCGATCTCTCGCTCGTACTCCGCACGGACGGTGTCGAACTGGTGGCAGGTCTTCATCGGGCGGTGCTCCTTGTCTTTGTGGTGTCGTCGCTCCGCAGTTCCTGGAGGACGAGGCTCAGCCGGTCGTTCCGGCCGCCCTTCAGGCCCTCGCGGCGGAGGATCTCCCGCAGCTGGACCCGGGTGACGGACTCGTTGCCGTCCCGTTCGAGCAGGGTGGGGACGTGGGGGCGGACCTGCTGGACGAGCTGGTCCACCGACTGCTCCAGCTCGCGTGGCGGGCGCTGTGTCTGAGGGGTGCGGGACCGGCCGCGCTTCCCCTTGTTCTTCGTCCTGGTCTTTGCGGTCGGCTTCCGCCGGAGAGGGACCGCTCGGCGTCGCCCGCAGCGATCGCGGCCTGGAAGAGACCGAGACCGTGGACCTGTCGGCCGCGGCCCGGCTGGTGGCGGCCGAG
>NZ_JAPWHT010000633.1:0-4532 GCF_027270795.1 Streptomyces sp. ActVer | reverse complement strand
CGCGCGGGGCGAGCGGCCGTTCGTGGCCCCCGACGTCGTCCGGCCAGGCCGACTTGGCGTGCCGCAGGACGACCAGGCGGCGCAGCGGGCCCGCTCCGGCGCGCGCGATCACGAGGGGGTCTCGCGGCCGATGTCACGGGTGAGTTCGAGCCCGAGGAGCCGGTCGGCGTAGGCGTACGTCTCGAAGCGGGCGCCGTCCGGGACGGTCCCCGACGTCTCCACCTTGCGCAGCACCGCGAGTACGGCGGGCACGTCAAGGTCGTCCTCCCAGGCGGCGCGCAGCTGTTGGCGTACGGGGTCGGGGATGGGGCCGGACGGCCGGGTCGCCCAGGTGGCGACGGCACCTCGCCAGCGCCGCAGGGTGTCCTCTGCGTCCGTGAGGGCCGCCTCGTCGAGCCGGAGGGGTTCGCGGCGGGGGCACGCGAGCAGGGCGAGGCGGAGGGCCGAGGCGCGCTCGTCGTCGTCCGCCACTCCGCTCTCGGCGTCGACCGGGGCGCCCTCGACCCGCAGACCGTTCACCGCGTCGTCGTCCTCGACCGCGCCGGTCGCGCCGGTCGCACCGGTCGCACCGGTCGCCGTCTCCGTATCCGTCTCCGAAGCGCACACGCGCAGCACCTGGGCCTCGCCGAGGCCTGATCCGCTCTCGCGCTCGTCCTCGAAGGGCCGGATGCCGAGCGCCGTGGCGCGGGCCCGGAGTTCCTCGCGCCCCTCGGTGCCGGTCAGTACGGTCCAGACGGGCGTCCCGCTGATCTCCAGGGCGCGTACGAGGACGTCGGCGACCAGGAGCACGCGCAGGCCCGTGGTGTCGGGGCGCGGCACGTGCGCCTCGACACGGGTCAGGCCCCTGCGGGCGGGGGTGGCGTCCGTGGGCTCGCCGGTTCGGGCGTCGGTGATACGCAGCACGGGCTGAGCGTAGGCGCGTGCGAGGTCCGGCGCGGGGAGGCTGACGTCATTTCCGGACACGTGTTCGCGAATCACCGGTGCGGCCAGGACGATTCGCCGGTGCACCGGTCAACCCACGGTGCCCAGGAAGCGCACGTGCGGCCGGTCGTCGGGACCGTCCCGTGTGACGGCGGCCCGGACCCCGTACACGTCGGCGATGAGCCCTTCCGTGAGGATGTCGCCCGGGCTGCCGCAGGCCACGACGCGCCCCTCGCGCAGGACCACGAGCTGATCGCAGTACATCGCCGCGAGGTTGAGGTCGTGCAGGGCGACGACGCTGGTGACCGGGAGCGAGGTGACGAGGGTCAGCAGGTCGAGCTGGTGCTGGATGTCCAGGTGGTTGGTCGGCTCGTCGAGGAGCAGTTCGCGGGGTTCCTGGGCGAGTGCGCGGGCGATCTGCACGCGCTGGCGCTCGCCGCCGGAGAGGGTGTGCCAGGACTGGCGGGCGAGTCCGGTCAGGCCGGTGCGGTCCAGCGCGTCGCGTACGGCCCGTTCGTCCGCCTCGGACGCGGGGGTCCAGGCGCGGCGATGAGGTGTGCGGCCGAGCCCTACGACATCCAGGACGCTCAACTCGACCTGGGTGTCGGCCTGTTGCTCGACCACGGCGACACGGCGGGCGATGTCGCGGCGGCCCAGTTCGGCGAGGGGGCTGCCATCGAGGGTGACGACACCGGAGGCCGGAGCGAGGACGCCGGCGAGCAGGCGCAGGAGGGTGGACTTGCCGGACCCGTTCGGGCCGAGCAGGCCGACGGTGGTGCCGGGGGCCGGGGTGATGCTGACGCCGTCGAGGATGACGCGGCCGTCGGCGGTGCGCGTGACGCGGTGGGCGCGGAGTCCGTCTCCTGGTGCCGCCTGCACGCGCTCGGTTCCAGGTGCTGCCTGTACGCGCCCGGTGCTCTTGATGTCCTCCGCCGTCATCACGCCCTCCGTGTCCGGTACAGCACCAGCACGAAGACCGGTACGCCGATCAGCGAGGTCACCACGCCCACCGGTACCTCCTGGGGATCGAGGACGGTACGGGCGAGGGTGTCCACCCACACCAGGAACACCGCACCGGCGAGGGCTGTGACCGGGAGCAGCCGGGCGTGCCCGGATCCCACCAACGCCCTTGCCGCATGCGGCAGTACGAGGCCGACGAAGCCGATCGCGCCCGCCGAGCTGACGAGCGCGGCGGTCAGCAGCGCCGTGGCGCACAGCAGCACGAGACGCGTACGGGCCACGGAGACCCCTAGCGTCGCGGCGGCGTCCTGGCCAAAGGCGAACGCGTCGAGCGTCCGCGCGTACCCGAGGCACACCAGCAGCGTCACCGCGAGGACCGCGAAGCACACCCAGACGTCGGTCCAGCCGACCCCGCTCAGCGAACCGAGCAGCCAGAACAGCACCCCGCGGGTGGTCTCGGCGTCGGCGGCGGTCATCACGACGAAGGAGGTGAGCGCGGAGAAGAGCTGCATCGCGGCGACTCCGCTCAGCACCACCCGGTCCGTCGCCCCGCCCAGTGTGTGGCTGAGCAGCAGGACGAGCCCGAACGACAGCACCGCACCGAGGAACGCGCCCGCGGAGACCGAGACCAGGCCCCCGCCGACGCCGAGGACGACCACGATGACGGCGCCGGTCGAGGCGCCCGAGGACACCCCGAGGACGAACGGGTCGGCGAGCGGGTTGCGCAGCAGGGACTGCATCACCGCGCCGCACACGGCGAGTCCGGCCCCGCACACGGCCGCCAGGAGCGTGCGCGGCAGGCGCAGTTCCCAGACGATGCCGTCCCGGATCGGGGTCAACTCCGAGCTGCCCCAGCCGAGATGGGACGCGACCACGGACCAGACGTCGCCGACCCGGATGTCCGCGGGGCCGATGGTGATCGCGACGGCGACGGACCCGAGGAGCAGGGCGACGCCCGCGGCGATGAGCAGTCCCAGGCGCGGCCGTGTCACCCGGCGAGCCCGAACTCCCGCAGGGCGGAAGCGACTTGCTCGACGCCTTCGACCGTGCGGATGGTCGGGTTCATCGCCTGCCCGCTGAGCAGGACGTACCGCTTCTTCCTGACGGCGGTCATGTTCTTGGTGACCGGGTCGGACTCCAGGAACTCGATCTTCTTCTTCGCGGACTCGGCGGTCTGCGACTTGCGCGTCAGGTCGCCGATGACGAGCACGTCGGGGTCGCGGTCGGCGACGGTCTCCCAGTTGACCTGGGGCCACTCCTCGTGCGTGTCGTCGAAGACGTTCTTCGCGCCGAGGGTCCGGGTGATGACGCCGGGCGCGCCGCAACAGCCCGCCATGTAGGGCGAGTCGGAGTTGGCGAACCAGTACAGGAGGGTGACGTCGGAGGCGTCGATCCCCGAAGTGGCCTTCTTCGTCCGCTGCTTGAGGTCGGCGACGAGCTGCTCGCCCCGCTTCTCGACGCCGAACACCTCGGCCAGGTCGCGCACTTCGCCGTAGACGGCGTCGATACCGAGGGCCTTCTTCCGTGAGCCGTCGCCGCCCGAGGCGTTGTCCTTGCCGACGCAGTCGGAGGGCGAGACGTAGGCGGGCACGCCGAGTTTCTCGAACTGCTCCCGGGTGGCCACGCCGCCCTTGCCCAGCGTCGACACGAACGAGGCGGCGACGAAGTCGGGGTCGGCGTCCAGGACCCGTTCGAAGGAGGGGTTGTTGTCGGCGATCCGCTCCACTTTCGCGTTCGCCTTCTCCAGGCCCTTCATCACCGGGTCGGTCCAGGTCGCGGTACCGGCCATGCGGTCGGCGAGGCCGAGCGAGAGCATGATCTCGGTGGTGCCCTGGTTGAGGGAGACGGCCCGCTTCGGCGGGGACTCGACGCGTACGGTCTGTCCGCAGTTGTCGAGGGTGACGGCGGCCCCGGAGTCCGTGCCGGACGACGATTCCCCCGAGTCTCCCGAACCGCAGCCGGTCAGCAGGAGAGCCCCGGACAGGGCGAGGGCAGCGGGGCGGGCAAGACGTGCGACGGGCACGGGAGTTCCTCAGGCGTCGAGGGCTCGAACGCGGAGCCCGGTCGTACGGTGCTCCCCCGTCGGCACGTGACCGCGGAGGCCGCCAGCAGGTCTTCGGACTCGGGGTCACCCGGACGAGGCGCCTTCCCGGACCGTCATGCCGGTCCAGTGGCCGATGCCCCGCCCGTCACCCTCACCGCTGCGCGTCAGCTCCGGATTCCCACCGGATTCCCTGACCCACGTACATGGGTTCGACTGGCCCCGGCAAGCTATCACGGCGGGTGTCGCGGACCGGCGGGCGGACCTGCGGGGTGACCGGCGGACAGATCTGCGGGCAGACCGGCAGTGCGGGCCCCGTCGGCCGTTCCACCTGTTCCGGCGGTGTTCACGGCCACGCCACACCGCTGCCCACGCCCCTGCCCCCGCGGCCTGAATGAGTGGTTCCGCTCAGTGAGTCTCTCGGAGGCACCGGAGGGCCGCCCCATGACCGGGACCGAAATGGCGGGGACCGCACCCACTCCCCCGCCCTCGTCCACACCCGCATCGCCGTCCGCGCCCGCATCGCCGTCCGCGATCAACCGACGTCGCTTTCTGCTCGCGTCCGGCGCCGTCGCGGCGGGAGCGACCGCAGGAGCGGCCGCCGTCTTCC
>NZ_JAPWHT010000632.1:0-4536 GCF_027270795.1 Streptomyces sp. ActVer | reverse complement strand
CGCCCCGACGCGTCGGCGCGGGCCGAACGGCAGCGGCGGCGCTGGGCGACCCAGGTGGTCGTCGTGGACGAACTGGCCCGCCGGGCGTGCGCCGAGCGCGGACTGAGGCCTCCCGAAGAAGTCCGGCCGGCGCACGTACTCGCCGTGGCCGAGGAGGACGTCGCGGATCTCGGCAGCATCGTCGCCGCGGTGCTCGCCCACTCCCCGGCCGCACGCGTCCTGCTCGCCGCGCTGGAGAGCGAGCAGGACGTGCCGGAGTCGGCGGTACGGGACTACTACGACCGCAACCCGGACCGCTTCCTCACCCCGGACGCCCTGCGCCGCGGAGTCGACCCCTTCGGCGGGACGGACACCTCGGACCACCTGCCGTACGAGGGCGTACGCGAGGGTGTCGCCCACGAGTTGCGCCGGTCCGCCGGCCGGCGCGCCTTCTTCGCCTGGCTCGACCGGGCGCGCGCCGGGGTGGTGTACGCCGCCGGGCACGAGCACCCCGGCGATCCGTCGCACCCGGACCACGAGCACCGGCACTGACCGCACGCCGACCGTGTCCGGAACCTAAAAGCAACACAGCACCCATTGACCTCCGATGAATTCTGGTCCACCTTTTCATCAATCGGAGTCGAAGTTGGTGAATTGAACCAGCAGCAGACTGGGTCTCAGGAGGGCAGCAATGCGCGCAAGAAGACTGACCGGATCCCTGGCCTGGCTCGTCGTGGTGACGTTGACGGCCGCAGGCTGCGGCCTGTCCGGCGACTCCGACGACGGTGGCGCCACCGCGGGCGGTTGCAAGGTCAACGAGGGAAACGTCGGGTCGGGCAAGCTCACCGGTGACGTCAAAGGGAAGATCACTTTCCAGACGACCAACCTGAAGAAGGACTTCGGGAGCTTCTTCAACGGAGTGATCAAGGACTTCGAGAAGGCCAACCCCGGCACCTCGGTCAAGTGGATCGACGACCCCGGCGACAGCACGTTCACCCAGCGCACCGTCGCCGACGCCCAGGGCTGCACGATGCCGGACGTGATCAACATCGACGCCCCCACCGCGACCGCGCTCACCAAGGCCGGTTACCTGCTGAACGTGGGCGTCAAGGACCCGGACGCCGCCAAGCCCTTCGTCCCGGCGTTCTGGAAGTCCAGCACCTACAAGGACGCCTCGGGGAAGGCGGCGCACACCGTGCTGCCCTGGTACACCGGCGGCGTCCTCCTCACGTACAACACCGACATGCTGAAGAAGGCCGGGATCGACCCGGCGAAGCCGCCGAAGACGATGTTCGGGCTGTTCGCCGACTACGAGAAGATCGCCAAGTCGGCCAAGGGCAAGTACTTCGCGACGATGGCCAACCCGATCTGGCGGATCCCGGCCGACTGGGACCAGATGGACATCAGGACGCTGTCCGCAGACGGCAAGTCGGCCGTCTTCGCCGACGATCCGAGGACCACCCAGTGGGTGGCCTGGATGGCGAAGCTGTACAAGGAAGGCGCCATGCCGAAGGACTCGCTGTCCTCCAGCAACGACCCCTCCACGCCGTACAGCCAGGGCCAGGTCGCCTACGGTTCGACGAACCCGAGCTTCGTGCGCTTCGTGAAGCAGAACAGCCCGTCGGTCTACGCCAAGACCGGCGTCGGCCAGCAGCCCTTCGACGCGCTCGGCCACACCACGGCCGCCCCGCAGTACATCTCGGTCGCCGCGACCAGCAAGCACGCCCCCACCGCGCTCGCGTTCGCCAAGTTCCTCACCAACGCCGAGAACCAGACGGCCTGGTGCAAGGATCCGAACGTCGTGATCTTCCCGACGACCACAACCTCGCTGGACGACCCGTTCTTCCAGAACGCGACCGGCAGCGACCCCTTCTCCCAGGCCCGCAAGCTCGTCGCCGAGCAGCTCAAGACCACCACCGCCTACCAGACCAACATCTCGCCGGCCGTGCAGAAGGCCATCGTGTCCCAGGTGCAGCTGGCCATGCAGGGCAAGAAGAGCCCCGAGCAGGCCGTGAAGGACGCCCAGGAGAAGGCCAACGACCTGCTGAAGCAGGCAGGCTGATCGTGGCGACGCAGACCGCGAAGCCGGTGTCCGCGCCCGGTGCGGAGCACACAGCCTCCGTGCCGGGCGCGGCCCCGTCCCGCATACGCCGACTGAGCCGGGCGGTGCTGCCCGGCCCCGCTCCCGGCGCCAACGGCGCGGCGCTGTACCGCCGTTGGTGGCTGCCCTGGCTGTGGACCGCCCCCGCGATCGTCTGCGCGGTGGTCTTCGGCGTGTTCCCGTTCCTCAACACGCTCCTGCTGTCGTTCACCGACGCCAAGCCGCTCGGCGGCGCCGCGGGCTTCGTCGGGCTCGACAACTACACGCGGATGCTGGACGACTCGGACTTCTGGCTGGCGACCCGCAACAGCATCCTGTACGCGCTGATCGTCGTACCGCTGATGGTGCTGCTGCCGCTGCTGCTGGCCGTCCTGGTGGAGAAGAACCTGCCCGGCATCGGCTTCTTCCGCTCCGCCTTCTACACCCCCGTCCTCGCCTCCAGCGTGGTCGTGGGTCTGAGCTGGCAGTGGCTGCTGGCCGACGACGGGCTGATCAACACCTGGCTGGAGAAGGCCCATCTGATCAGGGACGCCATCCCGTTCCTGTCCGACTCGTGGCTGATCCTGTTCTCCGCGATGGGCCTGACCCTGTGGAAGGGCCTCGGCTGGTACATGATCTTCTACCTGGCCGCGCTGGGGAACGTGCCCAAGGAACTCCACGAGGCGGCGTCCATGGACGGCGCCGGCGCGGTCCGCCGCTTCTGGCACATCACCGTGCCCGGTGTGCGGCAGGCCATGATGCTGGTCGGCACCCTCACCGGCATCGGCTCGCTGCGCGTGTTCACCGAGCTCTACATGCTCGGCGGTCCCACCGGCGGCCCCGGTGGCGCGGACCGCACGCTGCCCTTCTACATCAAGGACGTCGGCCTCGACCCGATCACCGGCAACGCCGGTTACGGCTCGGCGGTCAGTGTGGCGCTGTTCCTGCTGACGCTGGGACTGACCCTGCTGGCGCAGCGGCTGACGAGGGAGGACGAGTCATGACGACCGCGACCGTAACCTCGGCCGCAACCGAGACCGCACCGCGCAGGAGACTGCTGCCGCGCTGGCGGGACTACGGCCGCCCCCGGGAGCTGGTCGTCCGCTATCTGCTGCTGCTCTTCGTGCTCGGCATCACCGTCGGGCCGTTGGTCTGGCAGCTCCTGGCCTCGCTGAAGAGCACCAGCGAGGACGTCTTCGGCGCGAACGCCTCACTGTTTCCGCACGAGCCGACCCTGCGGGCCTACCGGGCGGTCTTCGACCAGGTGCCGGTGGCCACGTACATCAGGAACAGCATGTTCGTGGTCGTCCTGTCGGTCGGCAGCCAGCTGCTGTTCTCCACCACGGCCGGCTACATGCTCTCCAAGCCCAACTGGAAGGGCCGCAAGACGGTTTGGGTCGTACTGATCGCCTCGATGATGTTCCCCTTCGAGTCGATCATGGTGTCGCTGTTCCTGAGCATCCGCGACCTGGGCCTGGTCGACAACCTGGTGGGCGTGTGGCTGCCCGGGTTCGTCGGTGCCATCAACGTGCTCCTGATGCGTGCCGCGTTCATGGCGGTGCCGCGCGAGATCGAGGACTCGGCGATGCTCGACGGCGCGGGCGAGTGGCAGCGCTTCCGGTATCTGTACCTGCCGTCCGCGTGGGGCGCGATCCTGGTGGTCACGATCAACACCTTCATCAGCGCCTGGGACGACTTCCTCTGGCCGCTGATCGTGCTGCGCTCGGAGGAACACATGACGCTGACGCTGGGTCTCTCGCGGCTGCAGAGCTCGTCGTTCGGCTACGACCAGCGGGTGGTCATGGCCGGTTCGGTGATCTCCGTCATCCCGGTGCTGGTGCTGTTCGTGATCACGCAGCGGTGGTTCTACAAGGGGGTTTCGTCGGGGGCCGTGAAGCTCTGACGGCCCGCCGGCCGTCGCTGTCGACTGCCCTGTCGGCCATCGCCGTCAACCGTCGATCCGCAGCACGGCCGGCACGGCGTCCAACGCGGCCCGCGCCGATTCCGCGACCCGGATCTCCATGGTGCCGGGCAGCACGCCCGTCTCCAAGTCGGCACCGACCTGCGCGAGTTGGTCGGCGCCGAGGGGGATGGCGACCGTGCGGGTCTCTCCCGGAGTGAGTTCGACGTTCCTGAAGGCGCGCAGTTCGAGCGTGCGCGGCCACACGGGCGTGATCAGCCGGCGGATGTAGAGCTGGACGACGGTACGCCCGACCCGTTCCCCCGTGTTGGTGACGTCGACCGTGACGGTGTGCCCGGACAGGAGCGGCGGCCCGTAGGCGAAGCTCGTGTACGACAGCCCGTGCCCGAAGGAGTAGAGCGGCTCGGCGCTCTCGTCGACATAGGCTCCGTACTCGGTGTCCTTGTGGTTGTAGTACACGGGGAGTTGGGCGGCCGAGCGCGGGACCGAGACGGGCAGGCGCCCGCGCGGCTCGGCGTGCCCGAGGAGCACCCCGGCGATCGCGTCGCCGCCCCAC
>NZ_JAPWHT010000631.1:0-4563 GCF_027270795.1 Streptomyces sp. ActVer | reverse complement strand
CCCGACCGCCGGCCGCAACCCCCACCCACCCAGGGGCGCGGGGAACCGCGCGACCAGCCCCCACCGACCCGCACCCGAACGACGCACGGCCAGCAACCAGAAGCTGAGCCACACCATGCGCGGACTTGACGCGCAGGAATTCGCACGGTTTGATCCAGGGCGTGCCGAGGCGCCCAGCCCGGCACGCAGAGGTACGCCCAGCCGGTATCGGACAAGGTTCTCAGTCCGGCCAAAGTCGCCAGGACCGTCACGGGGTCCGAGGCGGGGACGTACTCGCGATTGATGGAGCGGACATGCCCGTCAAGCGTGGCGCCCGCGTGGGAGCGTTCAGGACGGCCACCGCCCTGATCGTCCTCGCGGCACTGGCTTCCTGTACGTCGGATCCGGACGACAAGGTCCCGGACGAGTCCACGAACCCGAGCCCCAAGGCCGTTCGGCTGCCCCCCGTGCACGCGGGCTTCGACTACCAGATCGGCGGCGCCTATCCGCCGCCCGCCGGCGTCCGTGTCGTCGCCCGCGACCGCAAGGCCGAACCCGCCCGCGGCCTCTACAACATCTGTTACGTCAACGCGTTCCAGGCCCAGCCGGACGAACGGGACGACTGGCCCGCCGAACTGCTGCTGCGCGACAAGAAGGGCAAGGTCGTCGTCGACGGAGACTGGGCCGAGGCCCTGCTCGACATCGGCACGCCTGCCAAGCGCGAACGCGTCGCGGCCAGGATCAACGAGTGGATCGACGGCTGCGCGGACAAGGGCTACGACGCCGTGGAGCCGGACAACTTCGACAGCTTCACCCGCTCCCGCGGTCTGCTGAGCGCGGCGGACGCCACCGCCTTCATCAAGCTGCTGGCGGACCACGCGCACTCCCGGGGCCTGGCCATCGGGCAGAAGAACACCGTGGAACTGGCCGGTCAACGAGGCCGTACAGGGCTCGACTTCGCTGTGGCGGAGGAGTGCGGCGAGTACGACGAGTGCGGTGAGTACGCCGAGGCGTTCGACGACCGGGTCGTCGTGATCGAGTACACCGACAACGGTTTCAGGAAGGCCCGTTCGGGCTTCGGCGACCGGCTGAGCATTGTGCGCCGGGATGTGCTGGTGTCGACGCCGGACAGCGCCGACTACGTCCGCAAGACCCGCTGACGGAGGCTCCTGATGGCTCGAACCCGAGGTGTGCTGTGCCCTGTTGAGCGCCGCGGCCTGCTCAAAGGGGCTGCCGCGATCGCCGCCGCGCCGCTGCTGGGCGCCTGTTCGCAGGGCGCGTCCGACGGCGTGGGCGCCGACGGGAAAGTGACCGTGGAGCTGTGGCACGGCCAGGTCGACATCGCCAAGGACGCGATACAGGCGCTGGTCACGGAGTTCAACCGGACGCATCCGAAGATCCGGGTGGACGCAGGTGGCGGCGGGGTCATCTCCGACGCGATGCTGCAGAAGGTGACGGCCGCCCTGGCCGCCGGCTCGTATCCGGACATCGCGTACGTCTTCGGCTCCGACCTCGCCAGCATCGCCCGCAGCCCCCGTGTCGTCGACCTGACCGACGCGATGCGCGGCGGCCCCACGCCCTGGAACAGCTTCTGGGCGCCGGTGCGTGAAGCAGTCAGCGTCAACGGCAAGGTGCGGGCCGCTCCCGCGCTGCTCGACTCGCTGGCCGTCGTCTACAACAGGAAACTGTTCCGGCAGGCCGGTGTCCCCTTCCCCGAAGCGGGGTGGACCTGGGACGAATTCACCGACACGGCACGGAAGCTGACCGACTCCGGCCAGGGCGTCTTCGGAACGGGCTGGCCCGGCACGGGTGACGAGGACACGGTCTGGCGGCTGTGGCCGATGATCTGGGACCTGGGCGGTGACGTCGTCGCCGACGACGGCAAGAGCATCGGCTTCGCCGGCCAGGGTGTCCGGGCGCTCGACACCCTGCGGCAACTCGTCCGGGACAAGAGCGTGTACGTCGATCCGAAGCCCGGCGGCGAGCAGATGTACCAGGTGTTCCTGGGCGGCCGGATGGCGATGGTGGCGACCGGGCCCTGGCAACTGCCGGACATCCTGGACGCCGACGTGGACTACGACGTCGTACCGCTGCCGTCCTACAGCGGGCGCCCTGTGACCATCTCGGGCCCCGACACCTGGACGGTCTTCGACAACGGTTCCGCGCGCTCGCGGGCAGCCGTGGAGTTCGTCCAGTGGATGATGCGGCCGGAGCAGGACGCCCGGTGGGACATCCGGGCCGGGAGCCTGCCCCTCGGGTCCGCGACGGAGCGGCGCCCGCAGTGGCGGAAGCACTCCCGGGAGACCACGGGACTCTCGGTGTTCACCGACGCGCTGGACTCCGCCCGGGTCCGGCCCGTCCATGCCGCGTACCCACAGATCTCCCAGGCCCTCGGCGAGGCCATCGTGTCCGTCCTGCTCGGCCGGGACTCCCCCGCCAAGGCGCTGCGCCGGTGCGCCGACAAGGCCGACGCGGCGCTGCTCATCCCGCGCTGACCACTCACGGATGCCTCACCGATCCGTCGTGGATCCCCGCTCGACCTGTGCTGATCCCGCGCCGCACCAAGGGAGGAAGGCCGCATGACATCACTGCCCCGCGCCATCACCCTCGCACCGCAGTCCCAGCCGCGGGCACCCGCCGTCTCCCGGCGCGGCGCTCGGCGGCGCGCCCGGCGGGAGAAGGCCACCGCCTGGGCGTTCATCGCCCCGTCGGTTCTCGTCATCCTGGGCCTGGGCATCGTCCCGGTCGTCTGGTCGCTGCTGCTGTCGTTCCGCGCCGACGACCTGGTCACGCCGGGCCGCTGGGTGGGCCTCGACAACTACCGGGCGCTGTCCCAGGACCCCAACTTCCATACGGCGGTGGGCAATACGCTGCTGTACTCGGCGCTGTTCGTGCCGCTGAGCCTGCTCGGCGGTCTGGCGCTCGCGCTCGCCCTGAACCGGCGTATCCGGTTCATCGGCCTCTACCGGACCCTGCTCTTCATCCCGTTCGTGGTGTCCGCGGCCGCGCAGGGCGTGCTGTTCTCCTTCATCCTCGATCCGGAGTTCGGCGCGGCCAACTCGCTGCTGCACAAGTTCGGCATCTCGCCGCAGGGCTTCCTGACCGACCCCGACCAGGCCATCTATCTGCTGGTCCTGATCTCGCTGTGGAGCGGTGTCGGCTTCTGCGTGGTCGTCTATCTCGCCGCGCTACAGGACGTGCCGCGTGAACTCGTCGAGGCCGCCCGCATCGACGGGGCCGGGCGGTGGCGCGTACTGCGGCACATCACTCTCCCTGCCCTCACCCCCGTGACGGTCTTCCTGCTGCTGTGGCAGCTGATCACCGCGCTCCAGGTCTTCGACCTCGTGTACGTGACCACGAAGGGTGGCCCGCTCGGCTCGACCACCGTGATCGTGTACTTCGTCTGGCAGCAGGCGTTCCAGATGTTCACGGCCGGATACGGGGCCGCGGCCGCGTACGTCCTCGCGCTGGCCATGCTGGTCGCGGGGGTGGCCCTGCGTGTCGTGCGGCGCCGACAGGGGCGCGTCGTGGAAGGGGCCCTCCGATGAGTACGCGTCCGACGAGTGCGCTCAAGGTGAGTGCGGGCGTGGCGAGTTCGCGCAGGGTGAGCCCCTGGCATCTGCTGCTCGCCCCGCTGGCGCTGGCGTTCGCGCTGCCGCTGGTGTGGCTGCTGCTGAGCTCGGTGATGACGAACGCGGAGATCAACCGGTTTCCGCCGGCGCTGTGGCCCGACGGCATCGATCTGGGCGGCTACCGGTACGTGCTGGGCAACGCGATGTTCCCGCGCTGGTTCGCGAACTCGCTGATCGTCGCGTCGGTCGCCGTGGTGTCGAATCTGATGCTCGGGTCGCTCGGCGGCTACGCGTTCGCGCGGATGCGGTTCGCGGGGTCGCGGGTGCTGCTCGGGCTGATGCTGGCGACCATGGTCATCCCTTTCCAGCTGACGATGATCCCGACCTTCCTGGTGATGAAGTGGCTCGGTCTGATCGACACACTCGGTGCGCTGATCGTGCCGTCGCTGGTGACGCCCTTCGCCGTGTTCCTGTTCCGGCAGTTCTTCCTGACTCTGCCGAGGGAGATCGAGGAGGCCGCCTGGATCGACGGGTGTTCGCGGCTGCGCGTGCTCTTCTCGATCGTCATGCCGCTGGCCCGGCCCGCCCTCGCGACGGTTGCGGTGCTGACGTTCCTCACGACGTGGAACGACCTGTCCTGGCCGCTCATCGCGATCAACCACGACACGCAGTACACGCTCCAGTTGGGTCTGACCACCTTCCAGGGGCAGCACCACGCGCGGTGGTCCGCGGTGATGGCGGGCAACGTCATCACGGTGCTGCCGGTCCTGGTGGCGTTCCTGCTGGCGCAGAAGACGTTCGTCCAGTCGCTCACGTCCAGCGGACTGAAGGGGTAGCCGCCTTGTCCCGTTCCTTCGACCTCCTGGTGATCGGTGACGTCAATCCCGATGTCGTGGTGGGTCCGGTGCCCCGCGCGGTGGCCTTCGGCCAGCGTGAACAGCTCGTCGAGCGGGGCGGGCTGGTCCTCGGCGGCTCGGCGGCGATCATGGCGTGCGGGGCGGCGCGGCTGGGG
>NZ_JAPWHT010000630.1:0-4589 GCF_027270795.1 Streptomyces sp. ActVer | reverse complement strand
CCGGCGGGCCGCTCGCCATGGCCCGAGCCCGCCCCGGAACCCCAGCCTGCGCCCGGCCCCGGCTCTGCCCTCGGCCCCGACCCCGCTCCGTCCATGCGTGTGATCGGCTCCTCACCCCATCCCCGCGGCGGCCAGCACCGAGCGCCGCGTGAGCACCCGTGCCAGATGCGCCCGGTACTCGGGCGAGGCGGACGGATCGCCGGTCGGCCGGGTGCCCTCCGCCGCCGACCGTGCGGCCCCCGCCACGCCGTCCGGTCCCACTCCCACCAGTGCCTCCTCGGTCGCCGAGGCCCGCAGCGGAGTGGACCCCATGTTGCTGAGACCGACCCGTGCCTCGGCGATGTGCCCGTTGTCGCGCCGCACCAGCGCCGCGACGCCGACCACGGCCCAGGCCTGCGCCACCCGGCTGAACTTCTCGTAGTGGAAGCCCCAGCCTTCGGCTTTGTCCGTCATCGGGAGCCGCACCTCGATCAGCAACTCGTCCGGCCGCAACGAGGTCTGGAGGTAGTCGACGAAGAACTCCCTTGCGGGGATGGTCCGTTGGCCCCCGGGCCCTGCCGCGACCAGTTCCGCGTCCAGCGCGAGCGCCACCGCCGGCAGATCACCCGCGGGATCGGCATGGGCGAGCGAGCCGCCGAGGGTGCCCCGATGGCGTATCGCGGGGTCGGCGACCGTCGCAGTGGCCGCCGCGAGAAGGCCCGCGTGACGGCGTACCAGCGGATCCGCGAGGACGTCGTGGTGCGTGGTCAGCGCGCCGATGACGAGCGTGCCGCCGTCCTCGCGCACCCCGCGCAGCCCGGGTATCCGGCTGACGTCCACGACCAGTTCGGGGAAGGCGAGCCGCAAGCGCAGCAGCGGCAGCAGGCTCTGCCCGCCCGCCAGTACCTTCGCGTCCTCGCCCGCGTCGCCGAGCGTCCGTACGGCTTCGTCGACGCTGGCGGGCCTGACGTACTCGAATGCCGGAGGAATCATGACCGGGTCTCCTCCCTGGCCTGAGCGGACTGCAGGGCTTCCCAGACCCGCCCCGGCGAGCAGGGCATCGCGATGTCCTGGACGCCCAGCGGGCGGAGCGCGTCCACGATCGCGTTGACGACGGCGGGCGTCGAGGCGATGGTCCCCGCCTCGCCAACTCCCTTCACCCCCAAGGGATTCGAGGTGGCGGGCGTCTCCGTACGACTGGTCGTGAACTCGGGCAGATCCACCGCCGAGGGCACCAGATAGTCGGCCATCGTGCCCGAGACCAGGTTGCCCTCGTCGTCGTACACCGCCTCCTCGTACAGGGCCTGGGCGATGCCCTGGGCGAGCCCGCCGTGCACCTGGCCCTCGACGATCACGGGGTTGACGACCCGGCCGACGTCGTCGACGCAGACGTACGAACGGATCGACGTCCGCCCGGTCTCCGTGTCGACCTCGACCGCGCACAGGTGAGTGCCGTGCGGGTAGGAGAAGTTGTCCGGGTCGAGCAGGTGCTCGGCGTTGATGGTCGGTTCCATGCCGTCGGGCAGATCGTGCGAGGAGAACGTCTCGAAGGCGACCTCCTGGATCGTCTTCCGTGCCTCGGGCGAGCCCTTCACCGAGAACGCGCCGTCCGTGAACTCCAGGTCGTGCTCGCCGGCCTCCAGCAGATGCGCGGCCACCTTCCGTGCCTTGTCGACGACCTTCTGGGCCGCGTGATGGACGGCCGAGCCTCCGACGACGAGCGACCGGGACCCGTACGTGTCCATGCCCTGCGGCGCCGACCTGGTGTCGCCGTGCACGACCTCGATGTCCTCGAAGGGCACCCCGAGCACATCGGCGGCTATCTGGCTCCAGCAGGTCTCGTGCCCCTGCCCGTGCGGGCTGGTTCCGGTGATCACCTCGACCTTGCCGGTGGGCAGCATGCGGATGCCCGCCGCCTCCCAGCCGCCGGCCGCGTACCGCAGATCCCGCAGCACCCGGCTCGGCGCGGGCCCGCACATCTCGGTGTACGTGGACACCCCGATCCCGAGCCGCACGGAGTCGCCGCTCTCGTTCCGCTTGGCCTGCTCGGCGCGCAGTTCGTCGTACCCGAAGAGGGTGAGCGCCTTGTCGGTGGCGGCCTCGTAGTTGCCGCTGTCGTAGGTCAGTCCGGCCACCGACGTGTACGGGAACTCGTCGTGCCCGATCCAGTTCCGGCGCCGCAACTCCACCGGATCCAGGCCGAGTTCGACGGCCAGCTCGTCCATGATCCGCTCGATGGCGTACGTCGCCTCAGGGCGCCCGGCACCCCGGTACGCGTCCGTGGGCGTGCGCGTCGTGAAGACACCCGTGCACGTGAAGTCGTACGCGTCCATCTTGTAGATCGCCGGGTACATGAAGGCGCCCAGGATCGGGATGCCCGGCGTGACGAGCATCAGATAGGCGCCCATGTCGGCGAGCAGGTCGACCTTGAGACCGAGGAGCTTGCCCTCGCGGGTCGCGGCGATCTCGATGTCCTGGACCTGGCCGCGTCCGTGGTGGGTGGCGAGGTAGCCCTCGGAGCGGGACTCGGTCCACTTGACCGGTCGGCCGAGGCGCCGCGCGATGTCCAGGGCGATGACCTCCTCGCCGTACACCTGGAGCTTGGAGCCGAAGCCGCCGCCCACGTCGGGGGCGACCACGCGCAGTTTGTGCTCGGGGACGCCGGTGACCATGGAGAGCATCACCCGAAGGACGTGCGGAACCTGGGTCGCCGAGTACACGGTGTACTCACCGGACGCGGCGAGCGGGGTGACGACCACCGCGCGGGGTTCCATGGCGTTGGGGATGAGCCGCTGCTGGAGATAGCGGCGACGCACGACGACGTCGGCGCGCTGTTTGACCGTCTCGTAGTTCTCGCCCGTGGCCAGCGGCCAGACGTAACAGCGGTTGGTTCCCTTGTCCGAGTGGACCAGCGGCGCGTCGTCGGCGAGGGCGGCCTCCAGGTCGAGCACCGGGGGCAGCGGCTCGTAGTCGACCTCGATCGCTTCGAGCGCGTCGGCGGCCGCGTACCGGTCGCGGGCCACGACCACCGCCACCGGGTCGCCCGCGTACCGCACCTCGTCGACCGCGACGGACGGGTGGTCCGGCAGCACGATGTCCTCGGTCACCGGCCACGCGCACGGCAGCGACGCCGTCCCCTCCGCGAGGTCGCGGCCGGTGAACGCGGCGATGACACCGGGCCGTTCGAGCGCGGGTGTCACGTCGACACGGTCGATGCGCGCGTGCGCCATCGGGCTGCGCAGGATGGCCAGATGCAGCAGTCCGTTGACGCTGATGTTGTCGGTCCAGTTCGTCTGGCCGGTGACCAGCCGGGCGTCCTCCTTGCGGGCACGGGACCGGCCGACCTCGCGCTCGGTGATCTGCTCGCTCATGTCCTCGCCTCCTGGCCGGAAGCCGCGGAAGCCGAGGAAGCCGAGGAAGCCGCGGATGCTGTGGAGGCCACCGATGCCTCCGGGGCTCCAGAGGCGGCCAACACCGCGCGCACGATGTTCTGATAGCCCGTGCACCGGCAGAGATTGCCTTCCAGCGCATGCCGTACGTCGTCCGCGCTCGGCTGCGGATTCTCGCGGAGCAGATCACGCGCGGCCATGATCATCCCTGGTGTGCAGTACCCGCACTGCAGGGCGTGGCGCTCGTGGAACGCCTTCTGCAGGGGATGCCACTCCCCGTTCGTGGCCAGCCCCTGGACGGTGGTCACTTCGCTCCCGTCGGCCTGGACCGTGAGCACGGAGCAGCTCTTGACGGTCTCGCCGTCCAGGTCGACCGTGCAGGCCCCGCAGTTGGACGTGTCGCAGCCAATCGGGGTGCCGGTCAGACCCAGCCGGTCACGCAGATAGTGGATCAGCAGAAGACGGGGTTCCACCTCGTCCTCGTACGTCGTGCCGTCCACCTTCACCGAGATACGGGTCATGTGCCCTCCCAGGGAACCGTGCGAGGGAAATCAGCCACCGGACGTGATGGGCGTCACTCTAGGACCGTGTCCGGGGAGGGGCGAGTGCCGCGACAGGCTTTGTTGAGCGTTAATCCGTTGCTCGCGGATGTCAGGGCCTGATGGACTGAAAGGGATCAGCCGCGAGGCACAGTCGACCGGAATCAAGGAGCACCGATGCGCGCACCGTTCATGTCCACCCAGGAAGGAATCCCTCTCACTTCAAAGGACATGACAAGCGGTGCACACGCTGAACCTTGGAATTCTGGCGCATGTAGACGCCGGTAAGACAAGCCTGACCGAGCGGCTGCTGCACACCGTCGGGATCATCGACGAGATCGGCAGCGTCGACGACGGCAGCACCCAGACCGACTCGCTCGCGCTGGAACGACAGCGCGGCATCACCATCAAGTCGGCCGTCGTCTCGTTCGAGATCGACGACGTCACAGTCAATCTGATCGATACACCCGGCCACCCGGACTTCATCGCCGAGGTGGAGCGGGTGCTGAGCGTGCTCGACGGAGCCGTGCTCGTGGTCTCAGCCGTGGAGGGTGTCCAGGCGCAGACGCGTGTCCTGATGCGGACGCTGCGGCGGCTGCGCGTTCCCACGCTCGTCTTCGTCAACAAGATCGACCGCCGGGGCGCACGGGACGAGGCCGTGCTGCGGGCCGTCGCCGAGCGC
>NZ_JAPWHT010000062.1:0-33440 GCF_027270795.1 Streptomyces sp. ActVer | reverse complement strand
AGGACAAAAGCCAGGGGCGCAGCCCCGCTTTTAGGGGCGCGGGGAACTGCGCGACCAGCCCCCACCGGCCCGCACCAAACCCTCAGCCCCCGGACGTGTCCAGCTCCGCGTCCTCGCTGATGCCGGCGCAGTCGTACGGGTCCTTCAGCCAGCCGTCCGGCAGGACAACCCTGTTGTTGCCGGACGTGCGGCCACGGGGCCCGTCCGCGCCGAGAGGCCAGGGCTGGTCAAGGTCCAACTCCTCCAGCCCCTCGGAGAGTTCGGCCAGTGACGAGGTGATCGCAAGGCGCTTGCGCATCTCGGAGCCGACCGCGAAACCCTTCAGGTACCAGGCGACGTGCTTGCGGAAGTCGATGACTCCGCGAGCCTCGTCCCCGATCCACTCCCCGAGGAGGGTCGCGTGGCGGACCATGACGCCCGCGACCTCGCGAAGAGTCGGCCGCGCATAGTCGCCCCCGCGGCCCTCGAACGCCGCCACCAGGTCGCCGAACAGCCACGGACGCCCCAGGCAGCCACGGCCGACGACCACGCCGTCACAGCCGGTCTCCCGGACCATCCGCAGCGCGTCGTCGGCGGACCAGATGTCACCGTTGCCGAGGACGGGAATCTCCGGCACATGCTCCTTGAGCCGGGCGATGGCGTCCCAGTCGGCGGTGCCGCCGTAGTGCTGGGCGGCGGTGCGGCCGTGCAGCGCGATCGCCGTCACGCCCTCCTCGACAGCGATACGCCCGGCGTCGAGGTACGTGATGTGGTCGTCGTCGATGCCCTTGCGCATCTTCATCGTGACGGGCAGGTCACCGGCCCCGGACACCGCCTCGCGGAGGATCGCCCGCAGCAGGTGCCGCTTGTACGGCAGCGCGGACCCGCCGCCCTTGCGGGTCACCTTCGGCACGGGGCAGCCGAAGTTCAGGTCGATGTGGTCGGCGAGGCCCTCCTCCGCGATCATGCGGACGGCTTTGCCGACGGTCGCGGGGTCGACCCCGTACAGCTGGATCGACCGCGGGGTCTCCGACGCGTCGAAGTGGATCAGCTGCATCGTCTTCTCGTTGCGCTCGACCAGCGCCCGAGTGGTGATCATCTCGCTGACGAACAGGCCCTTGCCCCCGCTGAACTCCCTGCACAGCGTACGGAACGGCGCGTTCGTGATCCCGGCCATGGGCGCGAGGACGACGGGCGGCTGGACGGTGTGCGGGCCGATCCGCAGGGCGGAGTTCACCGTGGATGTGGGCGTGGGCATTCCCCCATTGTCGCGTACGCCGACAGGTGCCACGAAAGTCGCCCGTAACCGCGGCCGACAGGCCCGGCCCACCGACCTCGTTCATTAGTTAGGCACACTACCGAAGCGGGCGTATCCTGGTCGGCATGCCCGAGCTCAGCCACCGGCGACGCATGCTGGTGCTCGCGATCTGCTGTATGAGCCTGCTGATCGTGAGCCTCGACGTCACCATCCTCAATGTCGCCCTGCCCGCCATGCAGAAGGACCTGGACGCGAGTCTGTCGGGCATGCAGTGGACGATCGACGCGTACACCCTGGTGCTCGCCTCGCTGCTGATGCTCGCCGGTTCGACGGCGGACCGCATCGGCCGCAAGAGGGTCTTCATGGCCGGCCTGGTCGTCTTCACGATCGGCTCGGTCCTCTGCTCGCTCGCGCCCAGCCTCGATTCGCTCATCGTCTTCCGCATGATCCAGGCGGTCGGCGGCTCGATGCTCAACCCGGTCGCGATGTCGATCATCACCAACACCTTCACGGACCCGCGCGAGCGTGCCCGCGCAATCGGGGTCTGGGGCGGCGTGGTCGGCATATCCATGGCCGCGGGCCCGCTGGTCGGCGGCCTCCTCGTGGACTCGGTCGGCTGGCGCTCGATCTTCTGGATCAACCTGCCGGTGGGCCTGACCGCGCTCCTGCTCACGCTCCGGTACGTGCCCGAGTCCCGCGCCCCGAAGGCCCGCCGCCCGGACCCGGTCGGCCAGTTCCTGGTGATCGCGCTGCTCGCCTCCCTCACGTACGCGATCATCGAGGCGCCCTCCTCCGCCGTCGGCCAGACCCTCGCCTTCGGCGGTATCGCGCTCGCCGCGCTCGTCACCCTTCTCTGGTACGAGCCCCGCCGCGACGAACCCCTCATCGACCTGCGCTTCTTCCGCTCGGCTCCCTTCAGCGGGGCCACGGTCGTGGCGATCAGCGCGTTCGCGGCGCTCGGCGGCTTCCTCTTCCTCTCGACGCTCTACCTCCAGAACGTGCGAGGCCTGGACGCCCTCCACGCGGGCCTGTGGATGCTGCCGATGGCGGTCATGACCTTCGTCTGCGCGCCCCTGTCCGGGCGGCTGGTCGGCAACCGCGGCCCCCGCCTGTCGCTTCTCGTCGCGGGCACGGCGATGACCGCGAGCGGCGTGCTCTTCGCCGGTTTCGAGGCCGAGACGGCGAACGTGACCCTTGTCATCGGCTACTTCCTCTTCGGCCTCGGCTTCGGTTTCGTCAACGCCCCGATCACCAACACCGCCGTCTCCGGCATGCCCCGCGCCCAGGCCGGGGTGGCCGCCGCCGTCGCCTCCACGAGCCGTCAGATCGGCCAGACGCTGGGCGTCGCCGTGATCGGCGCGGTCCTCGCCTCCGGCGTCGGCTCCTCCTCCTCCTACCGCGACACCTTCGTCTCCGCGGCCCGCCCCGCCTGGTGGATCATCGCCGCATGCGGTCTGGCGGTGCTGGTGCTGGGCGCGTTGACGAGCGGGCCCTGGGCCCGCCGCACGGCCGAGCGCACCGCCCAGCGACTGGAGTCGCCCGAGATCAAGGAGTCGGCGGGGGTTGTGTGAGGGTGCGGGTGAGCAGGGGACAAAAGAACAGGGGCGCAGCCCCGTTCTTTTAGGGGCGCGGGGAACTGCGCGACCAGCCCCCACCGGGCCCGCACCAAACACTCAACCCCGCTCCACAGCAACCGCATGCAGCTTCTCCAGCCGCTCCCGCGACTCCTCGTCCGCCGGTGCGTACGTGACCATCCGCGGCCCCTCCGCCGGCCCGAGCCACAGGTCGGTGTGGACCAGGGTCAACCGCCCCACGTACGGGTTGTCGAAGAACTTGGTCTTGCTGCGCGAGCCGACCACCTCGTGCCGCTCCCAGACCTCGCGGAACTGCTCCGACTCCGCCCGCAGCCGCTTGAGCAGCATCTTCCAGGCGGGGTCGGCGAGATGCCCGGCCATCGAGGCGCGGAACTTGGCGGCCATCAGCCGGATCGACTCGTCGAGCAGCACGATCGACGAACGCCACTGCTCGTTCGTGGTGATGAGGACCATGCAGTTGCGGTCCTCGGCCGGCACATCGTCGAGGTCGCAGAGCAGACGGCCGTACGTGCGGTTGTACGCGAGGATGTCGTACCGGCTGTTCTGGATGCAGGCCGGCAGCGGCTCCAGCTGCTCCAGCGTCCGCAACAGCGCCGGAGTGATCGTCGGGCAGCGCGAGGCCGGGGTGGGGTCGACGGCGCCGGCCAACTGGAAGAGGTGGGCGCGCTCGTTCTGGTCGAGCATCAGTGTGCGGGCGAGGGCGTCGAGGACCTGGACGGAGACCTGGATGTCCCGGGCCTGTTCGAGCCACGTGTACCAGGTGACGCCGACCGCGGAGAGGTGCGCGACCTCCTCCCGGCGCAGACCCGGTGTGCGCCGGCGGCGGCCGCGGGGCAGGCCGACCTGCTCGGGCGTGAGGTGCTCGCGACGGTGCCGCAGGAAGGCGGCCAGCTCATGGCGCCGGATGTCGGACTCGCGCGAGGCACGGCTCTCCGACTCACGCGCACCCTCCGGCTCACGCGCGGGCGCACCCGGGGCCCCCGGGGCCTGGGCCTCACGCCCCTGCACTCCGGTCGCCCCGGTGGACCCGGTCGCCCCGTTCTCCCGTACCGCCGTTTCCTCGGCCATGGTCGTCATGCCTCCAGCCTGCGGCCACCCGCACCCTGTTTCCAGGTAGTCCTTGTAACAGGATAAAGAGACTCTGGTACCAGTCTGAGAGGGGGAGCACTCTCGACAGCGTGACCGAAACCCTCGCTTCCCGTACAGCCCGCTCGACCGTCGTCCCACCCGTGCTCGGCGGGCTCGGACTGTTCACCGTGCTACTCGGCGCGGCCCTGCCCCTCATCGACTTCTTCATCGTGAACGTCGCCCTGCCCACGATCGGCCACGACCTGGCCGCGAGCGACGCGGTCCTGGAACTCGTCGTCGCCGGATACGGAGTCGCGTACGCCGTGCTCCTCGTCCTCGGCGGGCGGCTGGGCGACATGTTCGGCCGGCGCCGGCTCTTCATCGGCGGGATGGTCGCCTTCGGGCTGACCTCGCTGGCCTGCGGCCTGGCGCCGAGCGCGTGGACGCTCGTCGCGGCGCGGGTCGCGCAGGGCGCGGCCTCGGCCGCGATGCTCCCGCAGGTCCTCGCCACCATCCAGTCGGCGACCGCGGGCCCGCGCCGCGCCAAGGCGATGGGCCTGTACGGGGCCACGGCCGGACTCTCCATGGTGGCCGGGCAGATCCTCGGCGGCGTCCTCGTCGCGGCGGACATCGCGGGCACCGGCTGGCGCGCGGTCTTCCTGGTGAACGTGCCGGTCGTGCTGGTGGGGCTCTTCCTGGCCGCCAAGGCCGTGCCCGAGACCCGCTCGCAGCACCCGGCGCCGGTGGACGGCCCCGGTACGGCCCTGCTGGCCATCGCCCTGGTGTCCCTGCTCGCCCCGCTGACCGAGGGCCGGGCGGCGGGCTGGCCCCTGTGGACGTGGCTGTCCCTGGCGGTGTTCCCGGTCGCGGCGACGGCCTTCTATCTCGTCGAGCGGCGGGCGGAGCGTCTGGGGCGCACCCCGCTGGTCCCGCCGAGCCTGTTCTCGAACCTCCCCCTGCGCCGGGGCCTGGTGATGATCCTCCCCTTCTCGATCGGCTTCAGCGGCTTCATGTTCGTCATCGCGGTGGCGCTGCAGCAGGGAGTCGCCCTGAGCCCGGTCCGCGCGGGCCTCACCCTGGCCCCGATGGCGGTGTCCTTCTTCGTGGTCTCGCTGCTGGGCCCGCGGCTGGTGGCCCGGTGGGGCACGCGCGTGGTGACCGCGGGCGGCCTGGTCCAGGCGGTCGGCGTGGCCGTCCTCGCCCTCACGGTGTGGAGCTCCTGGCCCCACGTCGGCGGTCTCGAACTCTGGCCCGGCGTGATCATCGCGGGTGCCGGTCAGGCCCTCCAACTGCCCATCCTCTTCCGCGTCATACTCTCCGAGGTCCCCCCGGCCCGCGCCGGCGTGGGCAGCGGCGTCATGATCACCGCCCAGCAGTCGGCCCTCGCCCTGGGCGTGGCCACGCTCGGCACCCTCTTCCTCACCCTCACCCCGGGCCACGGCATGCGGGACGCCCTGGTCACGACGCTTCTCGTCCAGCTCGCCGGGGTCGCACTGACCACCGGGCTGAGCCTGCGACTGCCCCGCACCATCGCCTGAACGCAGGGAACAGTGCGCGGAATTCGCACACAACTCACCACAGTTGTGTCCCTGTTGATGTTGTTCTTGCTGCACACTCCTTAGCGCGCGCAAGCAAAGCGCGACCACCAGGAGGCGTCATGCTGCAGATCAACACCAGCAAGGTGAGCCGCTGGGACCAGCACGGCCGCGAGCACATCGTCCGAGTCCAACGCTCGGGCGTGCAGCGGACGATCAGATGCGACACCTGCGGCTGGCGGAAGGCCGCCCAGTTCCTGCCCTGGCTGAAGGCCGAGGAGCATCTCGCGGAGGCACACCAGGCAACAGTGGATCCGTCGGAAGCCTGAGGGAGCACCGACCGAACACGGTCACAGCGCGGCGCGGCGAGGGTCGAACCAGACCCCCGCCGCGCCGCGCTCTCCGTTTTTTTGGAGCAACATCCAAGATTTCGCCCGATCCGCGGCCGGGTTCTTCTGTGGATCACACGACCGGGGCATAGTGACGACGGTCACCATGCGGAAGTTCTTTTCCGCATGACAGAAGTCGCTTGGAGGAACACCGTGCCACCGTCTGTACCGTCCCTGCCGCGACGCGCCGTCCGCAAGCTGCGGACCTCGCTGTTCGCGCAGGTCGCCTGCGCACTCGTCCTCGGCATCCTCGTCGGAAAGCTGTGGCCGGACATCGCCACGGCCGCCCAGCCCCTCGGCGACGGGTTCATCCGGCTCATCAAGGCTGTGATCTCGCCCCTGGTGTTCTGCGTGGTGGTCGTCGGTATCACCAAGGCCGGTGATCTCAAGGCGTTCGGACGGATCGGACTCAGGCCCTGATCTGGTTCGAGGTCGCGACCACGTTCGCGTTGCTGTTCGGGCTGGTCGCCGGGAACCTCGTCCAGCCCGGCGCCGGCATGAACGTCGACCCGTCGAAGCTGGACGCCTCCGCGGTCGACGAGAAGACCGGCGGCGGCTCACTGCCCTCGACCAGCGAGTTCATCCTGCACTCCCTGCCCGACAGCGCGGTCGGCGCATTCGCCGAGAACTCGCTGCTGCAGGTCCTGGTGCTGGCCTGTCTGACCGGCGCCGCGGTGCTCCACCTCGGCCACACCAAGGTGCCCGCGATCCTGCCCGCCGTGCAGCAGGCCCAGGAGATCGTCTTCGCGATAGTCGGCTTCGTCATGAAGCTCGCCCCGCTCGCGGTCTTCGGCGCCACGGCCCACCTGGTCGGTCAGTACGGGGTCGGCGTCATGTCCACGTACGGCAAGCTCATCCTCGTCTGCTACGCGACCGCGCTGATCTTCCTGCTGCTGCTCGCCGTCGCCCTCAAGGCGGTCGCGGGCGTCAGCCTGTGGAAGTTCGTCCGCTACACCCGCGAGGAGATGCTGCTCGCGCTCGGCACCGCGTCCAGCGAGACCGTCATGCCCCGCATGATGCAGAAGCTCCGCCACGCCGGCTGCCGCGACGACGCGGTGGGCCTGGTCCTGCCGACCGGGTACTCCTTCAACCTCGACGGCGCCTCGATCTACCTCTCCGTCGGCACGCTCTTCATCGCCCAGGCCGTCGGCGTGGACCTCTCCCTGGGCCAGCAGATCACCGTCGTACTGATCCTGATGCTGACCAGCAAGGGCATGGCGGGCGTGCCGGGTTCGGCGTTCCTCGCCCTGTCGGCGACCGCCTCCGCGCTCGGGGTCATCCCCGTGGGAGCCGTCGCCCTGCTCCTCGGCGTGGACCGCATCATGGACTCGATGCGCGTCGCCACCAACCTGCTCGGCAACTGCGTCGCCGTCTTCGCCGTCTCCCGCTGGGAAGGCGCCCTCGACTCGGCCCGCGCCAAGAAGGTGCTCGACGGCGAACTGCCGTTCGTGGAGGAGCAGGAGGAGAAGGACGCGCCCTCGAAGCCGTCCGCCCCCGAGGGCGAGGACGCGCTCCCCGCCCAGCCCACCGCCCTCACCAAGCAGCCCGCCACCGAAGGAAGTTGACCGGGCAGGACAGGACGGGTGGCGGCCGACGGACTTCACCGTCCGCCAGGCTGCCACCCGCCAACTGCCTCCCGTCACACGTCAGTTATTGCCCTCATCACCCCTGATTCAGCGGCAGCGCGACGTCCACCACCTGCCGCCCGTGCGGGAACGAGCCGAGCGAACTCAGCTTCCCCGTCAGCAGGTTGACCCGGAACGACTTGCCGCCCGTCACCGCGTACCCGGTGTTCGCCCCGTTCCGCGCCGAACTGTAGATGTCGAACCCGGAGTTCAGCGGCGCGTCCACGCCCAGCTTGCCCGTCGGTGCGAGGTTGCCTGCGTTGGCGGGCGACTGCACCGACACCTGGTCCAGCGTGGTGTCGAGGTCGAAGAGGGTGGTGGCCGTCGTCGCGTCGAGGTCGTTGTTCGTGTACGCGGCCCCGGTCACGCCCAGCGCGGTGGCACCCGGGTTCGGGGGCACCGGCGGGTTGGTGAGGGTGCCGTCGACGGCGGTGGTGCCGGGAGCCGGTGCGCCGGCCGGGTCGTCGAGGTTGTGGCGGAGGTTCTGGCCGGTGTCGCTGATGACCCGGAGCCGGTTGGCGGCCGGGTTGAAGTCGACGCCGAAGGCCTTGCCCTGGAGAGCCACGCTGAGCTGCGAGACCTTGGTGGCGCGGGCGCCCGCCTCACGGATCGTGTAGATGCCGCCCCGGTCCCCGACGGCGTACAGCTTCCGGTTCTGGACGCGGTAGTCGATGCCGACCAGCGACCTGTCGCCCTTGAGCCCGTCGACCTTCCCGAGCGGCACCGCGGCCCCCGGCCGGTCGACGCGGAACAGGACGAGCTTCTGGTCCGCGGTGAGCCCGACGGCCCGCAGCCCGCTGGGCGCGAGCGCCTCCGGCAGCCCGCCCCCACCACCCTTGGCCTCGACCCCGGCCCCAGAACCCGCCTTCTCCTCCGACCCGCCCGACGCCCCGGCACCGACGGCACCGACCGTCCCGAGCGCCACCGCCATCGCCAGTACGCCCATGACTGCTTGCTTGCGCATCCGTACCCCCGTGAAAGGTGCCGGCCCGCCCCCTGCGGACCGTCTGCCCCCTCCTTCGGAACCCCTCGCCCCCCGGATTGCAAAAACCCCGGTTCCATTACATCCGTTACGGACGTGACAGAACCGGGGCATTTGGAAGGGGTCCGCACCCCTTCTCCCCCAGGGGCACGGACCCCTCTGCTTCAGGGCCGCGGCAACCTACCGCCTTTAGGGGCGCGGGGAACTGCGCGACCAGCCACGACGAACCCGCAGCCGGCAGCCGCCATCAGCCACGCAGACGCCCACCCGCAAAGCGGCTAGCAACCGATGAGGCGGCTCGCCAGGTACCCCTCGATCTGGTCCAGCGACACCCGCTCCTGCTTCATCGAGTCCCGCTCACGAACAGTGACCGCGTTGTCGTCCAGCGTGTCGAAGTCCACCGTCACACAGAACGGCGTACCGATCTCGTCCTGCCGCCGGTAACGACGACCGATGGCCCCGGCGTCATCGAAGTCGATGTTCCAGTTCTGACGAAGCGCCGCGGCAAGCCCCTTCGCCTTCGGCGACAACTCGGGGTTGCGCGACAGCGGAAGCACCGCGACCTTCACCGGCGAAAGCCGGGGGTCGAGCCGCAGAACGGTCCGCTTCTCCATCTTGCCCTTGGCGTTGGGCGCCTCGTCCTCGACGTACGCGTCAAGGAGGAACGCGAGCATCGCGCGGCCCACACCCGCCGCCGGCTCGATGACGTACGGGGTCCAGCGCTCGCCGGCCTCCTGGTCGAAGTAGGACAGGTCCTGGCCGGAGGCCTTGGAGTGCGCGGAGAGGTCGTAGTCCGTGCGGTTGGCGACGCCCTCCAGCTCACCCCACTCGTTGCCGCCGAACTGGAAGCGGTACTCGATGTCGGCGGTGCGCTTGGAGTAGTGCGAGAGCTTCTCGGCCGGGTGGTCGTACCAGCGCATGTTCTCCTCGCGGAGACCGAGGCCGGTGTACCAGTTCCAGCGCTCCTGCATCCAGAACTCCTGCCACTTCTCGTCCTCGCCCGGCTTGACGAAGAACTCCATCTCCATCTGCTCGAACTCGCGGGTGCGGAAGATGAAGTTGCCGGGCGTGATCTCGTTGCGGAAGGACTTACCCATCTGCGCGATGCCGAACGGCGGCTTGCGGCGCGAGGTCTGCTGGACCTGGGCGAAGTTGGTGAAGATGCCCTGCGCGGTCTCGGGGCGCAGGTAGGCGACGGAGCCGCTGTCCTGGGTGGGGCCGAGGTGCGTGGAGAGCAGGCCGGAGAACTGCTTGGGCTCGGTGAAGGTGCCCTTGTTGCCGCAGTTGGGGCAGTTGAGGTCGGCCAGGCCGTTCTCGGGGGTGCGGCCGTGCTTCGCCTCGTACGCCTCTTCAAGGTGGTCGGCACGGTACCGCTTGTGACACGAGGTGCACTCGGTGAGCGGGTCGGAGAAAGTGGCGACGTGGCCGGAGGCCACCCAGACCTCGGTGGCCAGGATCACGGACGAGTCGATACCGACGACGTCCTCGCGCGACGTCACCATGTAGCGCCACCACTGGCGCTTGATGTTCTCCTTGAGCTCGACACCCAGCGGCCCGTAGTCCCAGGCGGCTCGCTGGCCGCCGTAGATCTCACTGCACGGGTAGACGAAGCCACGGCGCTTGCTCAGGCTGACGATGGTGTCGATCTTGTCGGCGGCCACGGTGCTCTCTTCATTACGACGACGGGCGAAAATTGACTGGTGCGGCGCGAAGCGCCTCGATGAGGGGTGGTGGTCGGGAGACGGGCGGGCAGTTGCTTCAGAGCGAATGCTTCAGATTACCGGCGGCCCCTGCCCCCGGATCAAATCGGTTGGGGTCCTGGCCGCACACCGTCCCCACCTCTCCCGTCACACCCCTCCCATACCGGGATGAAGCCCAGATCACAAGGCGCGTTATTGACAATCATTTCCAGAGTTGTTGAAAATGGGTGTCATGAACGTACGACGACGTCTTGTATCCGGCACCGCGGTCGCCGCGGCCACCGCCCTGGGTCTCGGGCTCCTCTCCGCCTGCTCGTCCAAGTCCAACGCGGCCGACGGCAACAGCGGGAAGCTCGACGTCGTGGCGTCGTTCTACCCGTTGCAGTTCATAGCCGAGCGGATAGGCGGAGACCACGTCAGTGTGAGCACGCTGACCGAGCCCGGCCAGGAGCCGCACGACCTGGAGATCAGCGCCGAGCAGACCGCGCAGCTCCAGGAGTCGGACGTGGCCCTCTATCTGAAGAACCTCCAGCCCTCCGTCGACGACGCGGTCGCCCAGTCCGAGATCAAGACCAAGATCGACGCGGCCACCCTCACCAGCCTGGAGAAGCACGGCAACGAGGTCGGCGGCCACGCGGCCGAGCACGACGACCACGAGGGCGAGGAGGGCTCCGGCGAGGACCCGCACATCTGGCTCGACCCCGTGAAGTACGCCGAGGTCGCCGAGGGTGTGGGCAAGGCCTTCGAGAAGGCCGACCCGGACAACGCGGCGGACTACAAGAAGAAGACCGCGGCCCTGGTGAAGAAGCTGGACGGCCTCAACACGCAGTTCGAGGACGGTCTCAAGAACACGAGGACGAAGGTCTTCATCACCACGCACGCCGCCTTCGGCTATCTCGCCGAGCGCTACGGCCTCACCGAGGAGGCCATCAACGGCCTGGACCCGGAGAGCGAGCCCAGCGCCAACCGCGTCAAGGACCTTGAGGAGATGACCAAGGCCGACGGCGTCTCCACGGTCTTCTACGAGACCCTCGTCAGCGACAAGACCGCGAAGACCATCGCCGCGGACGCGAACCTCAAGACCGATGTGCTCGACCCGATCGAGGGCATCACGAAGAAGTCCCGCGGTGACGACTACTTCCAGGTGATGGAGTCCAACCTCAAGGCGCTGCAGTCGGCACTGGGCGCGAAGTGACCAGCCCACGGAGGGTGGCGGCATGAAGGACGGCGGCACGAGGGACGAGCCCGGCGCATCGGCCGTCATTTCCCTGCGCGGTGTGACGGCCGAGCTCGGCTCACGCCCCGTCCTGCGTGGTATCGACCTCACCGTGAACCGCGGTGAGGTCGTCGCGCTGCTCGGCGCCAACGGCTCCGGCAAGTCGACGGCCGTCCGCACGGTCATCGGCCAAGTGCCGGTCACCAGCGGCGAGACCGAGCTGTTCGGCACCCCGCGGCGCCGCTTCCGCGACTGGTCGCGCGTGGGTTACGTACCGCAGCGCACGACCGCCGCCGGCGGGGTGCCCGCCACGGTCACCGAGGTGGTGTCCTCCGGACGGCTGTCCCGCGCCCGCTTCGGCGTCCTGCGCAGGGCCGACCGCGAGGCGGTCCAGCGGGCCATCGCCCTGGTCGGCCTCGCGGACCGCGCCAAGGATTCGGTGAACGCGCTGTCCGGCGGCCAGCACCAGCGCGTACTCATCGCCCGTGCCCTCGCAGCCGGACCCGAACTGCTGATCATGGACGAGCCGATGGCGGGCGTGGACCTGGCCAGCCAGGAGATCCTCGCGGAGACCCTGCGCGAGCAGGTCGCCCAGGGCGCCTCCGTCCTGCTCGTCCTGCACGAACTGGGCCCGCTGGAGCCGCTGATCAACCGCGCGGTCGTGCTGCGCGACGGCTGCGTCATGCACGACGGCCCGCCCCCGCAGGCGCTCGGCCAGCACGCTCCCCCATTCTCGGCTTCGCTCGAACGGGGGGACCCCCGCCCCGGCCACGACCACGTACACCCCCACGCGGCTCACGACGCCGAACCGATCCGGACGGGACTGCTGAGCTGATCGCCATGAACCTCGAAATCCTCGACTACGCCTTCATGCAGCGGGCCCTGCTCGCCGCGGTCCTCGTCGGCATCACCGCGCCCGCCGTCGGCATCTACCTCGTGCAGCGCCGTCAGGCCCTGCTGGGCGACGGCATCGGCCATGTCGCGATGACCGGCGTCGGCCTCGGCTTCCTGCTCTCCTGGTCCCCGGTGTGGATGGCCACGGCCGTCTCCGTGGTCGGCGCGATTCTGATGGAGCTGATCCGCTGGTACGGCAAGACGCGCGGCGACATCGCGCTGGCGATGCTCTTCTACGGGGGCATGGCGGGCGGTGTCATGTTCATCAACCTCGCGCCCGGCGGCTCCAACGCCAACCTGACCTCGTACCTCTTCGGCTCTCTGTCCACGGTCTCCGAGGAGGACGTGACGGCGATCTGTCTGCTGGCGGCCTTCGTCGTGCTCGTCACGGTCGGGCTGCGGCGGCAGCTGTTCGCGGTGAGCCAGGACGAGGACTTCGCGCGGGTCACCGGGCTGCCGGTGCGTGCCCTGAACCTGCTCACGGCCGTCACCGCGGCGGTCACCGTCACGGTCGCCATGCGGGTCGTCGGCCTGCTGCTGGTCTCCGCGCTGATGGTGGTGCCGGTGGCCGCCGCGCAGCAGCTCAGCCGCAGTTTCGCCGCCACGTTCGCGATCGCGGTGGCGATCGGGGTGAGCGTGACCATCGGCGGCACGGTGACCTCGTACTACCAGGACGTGCCGCCCGGTGCGACGATCGTCCTGCTGACCATCGGCATGTTCATCCTGCTCACGGCGTTGGCGACACCACTGGCCCGGCGCAGGGTGCGGGCCGCAGCGCAGGCCGCGGCCCGGGAGGCCGGCGATCCGGCGGAGTGCGCGATTCCGGCCACGCGCACACCCACCGGAAAGGTCGGCGTCTGACTGAAACTCGTCGACCTTGCCCGAGCTGGCACAATGGCCCGGCAAGCCGCAGACGTTTGGAGGCAACGGTGACTACCGCTGGACCGCCCGTTCGGGGCCGTTCCACCCGGCAGCGTGCCGCCGTGGCGGCGGCGCTCGACGAGGTGGACGAGTTCCGCAGCGCCCAGGACCTGCACGACATGCTCAAGCACAAGGGCGACTCCGTCGGGCTGACCACGGTGTACCGCACGCTGCAGTCCCTTGCCGACGCCGGTGAGGTCGATGTCCTGCGCACGTCCGACGGCGAGTCCGTCTACCGCCGCTGCGCGAGCGGCGACCACCATCACCACCTCGTGTGCCGTGTCTGTGGCAAGGCCGTCGAGGTGGAGGGACCGGCCGTGGAGAAGTGGGCGGAGGCCATCGCGGCGGAGCACGGCTATGTGAGCGTGGCCCACACGGTGGAGATCTTCGGCACCTGTGCGGAGTGCGCTGCGCGCGCCAAGGGGTAGGGGTCTGCGGGTCGTTTTCGGGTGCCGCCCGGTGGGGGCTTGTCGCGCAGTTCCCCGCGCCCCTGAAAAGCGGGGCTGCGCGCCTGGCTTTTGTCTTTGGGCGCGGGAGGAACGGCGCGGATTTTGGGGGCGCGGGGAACTGCGCGATCAGCCCCCGCCGGGCCGCACCTTCAATCGATCACTCAGGCCGCTCAGGCCCCTTCGGGGCGGCCCCGCATGCCCTCTTCCATTGCCAGGAGGTCCTCGTTCGGGACGGCGCCGCCGAAGCGGCGGTCGCGGGAGGCGTACTCGACGCACGCACGCCAGAGGTCGCGGCGGTCGAAGTCGGGCCACAGGACGTCCTGGAAGACCATCTCGGCGTAACTGGACTGCCAGATCAGGTAGTTGGAGGTGCGCTGCTCGCCGCTCGGGCGCAGGAACAGGTCGACGTCCGGCATGTCCGGGTAGTAGAGGTACTTCTGGATGGTCTTCTCGGTGACCTTGTCCGGGTCGAGCTTCCCGGCGGCGACATCGGCGGCCAGCGCCTTCGCCGCGTCGGCGAGTTCGGCGCGACCGCCGTAGTTGACGCAGAAGTACAGCGTCATCGCGTCGTTCTTCTGCGTCTGCTCCTGCGCGATCTGGAGCTCCTGGACGACGGACTTCCACAGCTTGGGCATGCGGCCGACCCAGCGGATCCGGATGCCGAGCTCGTCCATCTCGTCGCGGCGGCGCCGGATGACGTCCTTGTTGAAGTTCATCAGGAAGCGGACCTCCTCGGGCGACCGCTTCCAGTTCTCCGTCGAGAAGGCGTACAGCGAGAGGTTCTTGACGCCCAGCTCCAGACAGCCCTTGAGGACGTCCATGACGACGCCCTCGCCGACCCGGTGCCCCTCGGTGCGCGGCAGCCCGCGCTCCTTGGCCCAGCGGCCGTTCCCGTCCATCACGCACGCCACGTGGTTCGGGATCAGCTCGCCGGGGAGCTTGGGCGAGCGGGCGCCGGACGGGTGCGGCTCCGGCGTCTTGTACTCGCGGCGCTGGCGCCCCAGGATCCCGCGTACCACCATGTGCTTCTCGTCTCCTCTTACGTGACGTGCCTACGGGTACTTCTCTTGCTTCTCTGCTTGCCTATTTCTCCACGTAACGCAGCGAGCGCAGTCCGCGCTCCAGGTGCCAGTGCAGATAGGCCGACACCAGACCGCTGCCCTCCCGGACGTACCGCGACTCGCACGCGTCCGCGGTCGCCCAGTCCCCCGTCAGCAGCGCGCCGAGCAGTTCGAGGGCCCCCGCCGAGGGTACGACGCTGCCGGGCACCCGGCAGTCGACGCAGACGGAACCCCCCGCGGCGACCGAGAAGAACCGATTCGGTCCCGGCATGCCGCACTTCGCGCAGTCGCCGAAGCTCGGCGCGTAGCCGTTGACGGCGAGGGAGCGCAGCAGGAAGGCGTCGAGGATGAGGTGCGGCTCGTGCTCGCCCTGCGCGAGCGTCCGCAGCCCGCCCACCAGCAGCAGATACTGCTGCACGGCCGGCTCGCCCTCGTGGTCGGTGAACCGCTCGGCGGTCTCCAGCATGGCCGTCCCGGCGGTGTACCGCGCGTAGTCGGCGACGATCCCGCCACCGTACGGAGCGATGGTCTCGCTCTGCGTGCACAGCGGCAGCCCGCGCCCGATCAGCTCGCTCCCCCGCGCGAAGAACTGCACGTCGACGTGGGAGAAGGGTTCGAGCCGCGCCCCGAACTTCGACTTGGTCCGGCGCACGCCCCGCGCGACGGCACGTACGCGTCCGTGACCGCGAGTGAGCAACGTGATGATGCGGTCCGCCTCACCCAGCTTCTGGGTGCGCAGGACGACACCGTCGTCCCGGAAGAGACTCATCGCGCGCCCCCACGGGTTTCCGGCTGGGGGTACGGGGGTCGCCCCCCGGGAGACTGCAGCATGATGCGGTCCGCCTCACCCGGCTTCTGGGTGCGCAGGACAACGCCGTCGTCGCGGAACAGGCTCATGGGCCCATTCTCGCGTACGGAGTCAGCGGGTGTGGTCGGGGTGGCTGATCGCGTGCCAGGGCGCCATGTTCCACGGGCTGGCCCGGTTCGCGGGGTCCAGCAGGGACTTCAGATGGGCGTCCGAGACGGCCTGCGGGGCGGGCGCGTCCGGGGTGCCCCGCAGATTCTCCCGCCAGACCATCCTGCCGAGCAGGTAGTGCTCGGCGTACTCGTTCCAGGAGGCGTACGACCTCACCACCGCCGGGACGATGTTCTTGAGCGCGGTCCACGCGTCGGCCTCGCCGAGCATCCCGCACGCGAAGCCCCGGCGGGTGATGTCGACGTACAGACCCGCGTCCCACGCCAGGGGCTCGACGCCGCCGAGCCGCCGCCGGGCGCCGGCGCGGTAGCCGGTCCGGGCGAGGCCGTCGAGCCGGCCGACCAGTTCGTCACGTGAGGTGATCTCCCACTGGTCGGCCAGCCAGCGCCCGGCCTTGTCGTCGTCGATGCGGGTGAACGGGTACAGGGTCGTCCGCGAGGAGTCCTTGTCACGGTTCACCGGCGCACTGAGCGACACCATCCACAGCTGGTGCATGGTGAGCGGCACGGGGTACTTGCGCGCGGCCTTCTGCCTGCGACGTTTCCATATCCATAGCGCCATGGCGCAGCACCCTACGACAGGCCCCTCCGGACGTTTCAGGGGACCTCGCCGCGGCTGCGTGCGTTGGCGTACGCGGTGGCCGCGCTGAGACGTTCCGCCGCGGTGGCTCCCCGGACGGTGTCCGGTGCGCAGTCCCACTCCTTGCCGCCGCCGTACGGCCTGAGCTGTACGTAGGGTCCCTCGTGCCCCATCACCACGCCCACCCTTCCCGTCCTCGTGTCGACGACGTACGTCCCGACCTTCGGCTTCATCCCAGCACCGCCGCGAGTCGCGCCGCCGTCCCGACGGAACACCGCCCCAATTCGACGAGCGGACAAGGGGCCTCCCGCGCCAAACTTGCCGGGTCGATCCCGAGTGTCGGCAACTTAATTCCTGCGGTTGCCAGTGCCGCGCGCAATTCCTTCACCGTTTCCTCCGCTTGTTCGACACACGCCGCCGAGTGCTGTGCGGCATGGCCGATCCCGTCAGCCTTCACCGTGTTCCCCTTTCCAATTGGGTTTCACGCTTTTCATCTCCACGGTGACGCCCGCCGCTTAGACTTTGGAAGACCTCTACGCTCAGCAACTTCGGTGCAGTACACGGCAGTACAAGGGGGCTTGGCCATGGCCAATGGTTCGCGGCAGGCTGCTTGGGAGTTCTTCGGTACGGAGTTGAAGAGGCGCCGCGAGGATGCCGGGTTAACTCAGGCGGACTTGGGTTATCGCGTTTTTGTGTCGGGCGGCTACATCGGGCAATTCGAACAGGCCATTCGGAAACCACAGTTGGATGTGGCGAAGAGGATCGACGAGGTCCTGCAAACCGATGGCTTTTTCGAGCGGCTCTGGCGAAAGCTCATCAAGGACCAGCCGTATACCGAGTATTTCGCGCACGTGGTGGAGCTGGAGCGGCTGGCGACAGAGATCTGCGAGTACGCGCCGACGGTGGTCCCCGGACTCCTCCAGACGCGGGAGTACGCGCAGGCGGTGTTCCTGGCGGGCAACCCACTCGCCGCCGACGAGTACATCGAGGAACTGCTCAAGGGACGCATGGCCCGGACGCGACTCCTCAAGGACGCTACAAGGCCCATGTATTGGGTGGTCCTCCACGAGACGGTCCTGCGAGTCCAGGTCGGCGGCCCGGCCGTCATGGCTCACCAGCTGGACCACATCGCGGCGCTGGTGCGTGAGCGCAAAGCGCTGTTGCAGGTGCTGCCGTTCGCGGCGGGGGCGCACCGGGAGATGGGCAAGATGATGAAGCTCATGCAGTTCGAGGATGCCCCGCCAACCGTCTATACAGAGGCGGTGCTTTCGGGGAGCCTGCTGGACGAACCGGCTGTGGTAAAGCGGACCCAGTCGTCTTACGATCTCATCAGGGCCGCCGCGCTGTCACCGGAGGCGTCCCTGGCCCTGATCGAGTCGGCGGCGGAGGACCACAGACGATGCGCGAGTGCGACCTGAGCAACGCCCGCTGGCGCAAGAGCAGTTACAGCGGCGGCAGCGGCGGGGAGGACTGCGTCGAGGTCGCCTACGACTTCATAGGCGCCGCCCGCTGGCGCAAGAGCACCTACAGCGACGACAACGGCGGCGAATGCCTCGAAGTCGCCGACGGAGTCCCCGGTGTCGTGCCCGTGCGGGACAGCAAGTCCCCTGACGGTCCCGTCCTGTTGGTGTCCGCGCACGCGTGGTGCGCGTTCGTCGGAGAAGTGACGCGGCGCTGCGCCGGTTGACGCGGCGGCCGACAGACGAGGTGCGGGCAGTCGGGGATCACCCCCACTGCCCGCACCTGCTGGGTCAGCACGACCCGGCGCACCACGCGGCGAACCTCTTGAAGGAGACCGTGGCGCGGAGGCCCCAGATGCCGTCGAACGGGCCGGGGTAGCCGTACTCCGCCGTCAGGAAAGTCAGCAATGCCCTGTCGGTGCTGACCCCGGGGACTCCGTCGATCGGACCGGGGTACCCCCAGTCCGCCTGGAGGAAGCGCTGTATCGCCTTCCAACTGTCGGGGCCCAACTGGCCGTTGAGGGGGCCGGGGTAGCCCCAGTTGTCCATGAGCCAGCACTGGACGTTCCTGGCCTCCCCCGTGGACAGACCGTGGTTGTCCACCGCGAGCGGGCTGACGGCCTCGGCGCTCGCCGCCCGCTCCGAGGCCGTCTTCGTGGCCACTTCGGTCGCCGCGAAACCGCTGCTCGCCCCCGCAAGGCTGCCGAGGAGGATCCCGGCGACCGCGGTGGCGCTGACCAACGTTCTCGTCAAAGTCCGCATGTGTTTCCCCCTTCTCGGATTTCCGACTGGAACCAACTAATGTTCCCGGGCCCCGCCGTTGCTGTCATGCTCATACGAACCTGCTGACACAACGCAGGTCAGAGAGCGTGGAAGCTCAGGGCCGCGACGAGTTGAACCCCCGCGGCCGTCAGGAGCGCGGTGGGCAGTGAGTGCGTCGCGAGCGGGCCCGCGACGGCCGCACCGAGGGCGAAGCCGGTGATCTTGAGGCTGGCGCCTGTCGTGAAGACCTGGCTGCGGAGGTGTTCCGGTGATTCCCGGTGCCGGATCGCCAACAGCGCGGCGAGTTGCGGGCCTTCACCCACGCCCGCCATCAGGGCGGTCGCGAGGACCAGGAACGGGTGGCCGGTCGCGGACAGCACGAGCGCTGCCGCCAGGAGCAGCGCGCTGGACCAGATGATCGTGTCCGGCGCGATGGCGCGGGGACGGCGTGCGAGTACGGCGTTGGCGGCGAGGGCCGAGACCGCCGTGCAGGTCAGGAGCAGCGTGCCCTCGGCGGCCGAGCCGAAGGCCCGCTCACCGAGCAGCGGGGTGCAGGTGATCAGCATGCCCAGGCCCGCGCAGGAGACGACCGAGGCGAGGGTGGCCCGGGCCAGCGGTCGGGTGCGGGTGATGGCACGGATGCCGGCGGCGAGGTCGGCGGTCAGGGATGCGGCCGGTTGGGTCTTGTCCCGGTCGCGGTAGCCGTCCCGATCCTGGTCCTGGTCTCGATCCTGGTCCTGGCCGCGGCCCCTCGGCAGAGTCCACGCCGCAGGCAGTGCGCAGGCGATCAGCGCCGCCGACGCCACCACGGCGGCCGGTGCTCCCAGGAGATGCGCGAGCGCTCCGGCCAGCGCCGGGCCGACCAGACTCGCCAGGCTGAACGTCATCGCGTCGAGCGCGTTCGCGCGGGGCATGCGCTCGTGGGGCACGACCCTGGGGAGTTGGGCGGTCCAGCCGCCGGAGAGGGCCGGCCCGAGCAGTCCCGTGAACACGGCGATCAGGACGGTGAGTTCGAGGGGAAGGCGGCCGAGGCTCAGGAGGATCAGCACCAGGCCCGTTCCGTAGAGGGCGAGGGCCCGGGCCAGCAGGCGGCCCGGCCTCGGGGACCTGTCGAGGAGCGCTCCGAGCAGCGGACCGCCGACCGCCGCCGAGACCGTGATGCCAGCGAGCAGCGCCGACGCCTCCGTGGCCGACCCTCCGACCGCGTAGCCCGCCAGCAACAGCGCCGGACCGGACATCTCGTCGCCCGCCCGCGCCGCTGCCGCCCCGGCGAGGAAGGACCCCATCGCGTAACGCCTCTTCATCGGGACGACGTTACGTACGTAACTCAAACATGCGCAATATGCGTTACATGCGCTACCTTCGACCCATGGCAGCCCTCTCCGACGACTGGTCGACGCGGCACTCCGTCCTGGCCAACGCCCGACGCACCGCGGCCCTGATCAACGCCCTGTCCGGCACGGACGACCGCGAGCCACAGCCCACGCCGACAGCCGAAGCCGTCGCCGTCGCCGAAGTGCTGCGCGAGTACGGCGAGTCGGACCCCGTCGAGCTCGCCCCGGACGACGTCGTACGGATGCGTGCGGCCGCTCTCCTCCTCCGTGAGGTCTTCGCCGCCGAGGACGTCGACGCCGCCGCGGCCGCCCTCAACCGCCTGCTGGCGGAACAGACCGGACCGCTGCGGCTCACCTCGCACGGCGGCGGCGCTCCCTGGCACCCCCACCTCGACAGCCACGACGACGCCCCCTGGGACGAGTGGTTCCTGACCTCGTCCTGTCTGGCGCTGACCGTCCTGCTCTGGGACCACCAGCACCCGCCCGGCGGCCTCTGCGCCTCCCCCGCCTGCCGGAACGTCTACATCACCTCGGGCCCGGGCCCGGCCCGCCGCTACTGCTCCCGCCGCTGCGCGACCCGCGAACGCGTCGCGGCCCACCGCCGGGGGCAGAGGGCCACCGACACCAAATCGGGCTCGGGCTCGGGCTCCGGCAACTCGTAGTACGTGGTTCAGTCGCAGACCGGGAAGTACTGCCGGGGCGTGACGCCCACGATCCGTCGGAACGCCGCCACGAACGAACTGGCGGAGGCGTATCCCACCCGCCGGGCCACCGCCTCCGTCGTCAGCCCCTCGGCGAGGAGCGGCATCGCGAGCTGCATGCGCAGGCGTTCGCGCCACTGGCCGAAGGCGAGGCCCGTCTCGGCGACGAAGAGCCGGGCCAGCGTACGGGCGCTCGCGCCGACCTCCCTGCCCCAGGCCTCCAACGCCCGCCCGTCGTCCGGGTGTTGGGCGAGCGCCCGGGCCACCGCCCGCGTACGGGAATCCCGGGGCTCGGTCACGGACACGCTGGTCACCGGTACGGGACGCAGTACGTCGAGGAGTACGGCCTCGGCCCGCGACCGGGCGTCCGGGGCTAGGTCGGTGCGTACGAGGTGGTCGACGAGCGCCCGGAGCAGCGGGTCCACGCCCACCACCGTGGGCTCGCTCCACGTGATCTCCGGGCACACCACCGGGTTCACGTACGGAGTGCGCATGACAGCGTCGCCCTCCGCCTCCGTCGTGTGGGCCAGCCCGGCGGGGATCCACAGCGCCAGCGAGGGCGGCAGCAGCCAGGCGCCGCGCTCGCTGGTCACCCGCAGCAACCCCTTTGCGGCCCAGGCGAGTTGGTGGAACGTGTGCCAGTGCCGGCCGAACCCACTGCCCCTCGGCATCGCGAAGTGGCCGATGAAGATCGCGGTGGCGGCCGGCGGTCCGGAAGGCTGTCCGGCCGACGGCCCGACCGGCGGACCGACCGACTGTCCGTCTGGCGACATGACACGGCAGCGTAGCCCGTGTCGGACACCGCCGCCCCGCTCGTACCGTCGTCTCATGCCGATGAACCGAGCACACCGCAAGCTGTGCAGCTCCGAGAAGTGGGCCCGGACGACGAGGGACCACATCCTCCCCTGGGCCCTGGCGGACGTACCCCTCGGCGACGACGTACTGGAGATCGGTCCGGGCTACGGCGCGAATCTGCGCGTACTGATCGAACAGGTCCCCCGTGTCACGGCCGTCGAGATCGACGAGGGCACCGCCGCCCTGCTGGAGGGGAAGTGGGGCGACCGGGCCACGATCCTGCACGCCGACGGAGCCGCGATGCCGCTGCCGGACGAGAGCTTCTCCTCCGTCGTCTGCTTCGTGATGCTCCACCACGTACCGACGGCCGCCCAGCAGGACCGGATCTTCACGGAGGCGCACCGCGTGCTGCGGCCCGGCGGTGTCTTCGCCGGGTGCGACAGCCAGCCGAGCTTCCTGTTCCGGGTGCTGCACTTCCGGGACACGATGAACACGGTGGATCCGGCCGGCCTTCCGGACCGTCTCGCCAAGGCGGGCTTCACGGACGTGTCGGTGGACCGGCACTCCGAATCCGGCTCCGTCCGCTTCCGCGCCACCCGCTCTTGAACCCGGCACCTCAGCAACCCGCCCGCCCCTGAACCCGACCGGCCGCGGACCGCTCAGCAGCCCGCCCGGCCGTAGTGCCGGGCCACCGCACGGAAGGCATCCTTCGGCTCCCAGTGCCAGTCCGAACTCGGGTCGTCGGGGCGGTCCTTGATGGGCTTGACGATGGCGTACGAGGCCATGTCGAGGTCGTAGAGCGGCTTGTCGGGGCGGTGCGGAGCGTCGGCGGTGACGAACTCGAACGCCATCGCCGCGTGCAGGTTCATCGACTCGAAGACGTCGAGGAGATCGGTGAGGTAAGCGGCCTGTACGCGTTCACTTCGCACCACGTTCCCCTTGATCTCCGGCGGTGTCCTGCCGTAGTCGACGATGCTCCAGCCCATCCCGCCCTGCTCCGGGGCGCCGACGAACGTACAGGTGCCGAACTCGGTGATCGCGAGCGGCTTGCCCCAGCGCTGGAACTTCCTCAACTCACGTGCGTAGTCGGCTCGTTGTGGGAAGTACGAGTAGTAGTCGATCCCCACGACGTCGAAGAGGTTCCAGTCGACGTTCTCGAACGTCGGGTCCTGCATGGCGGCGTAACTGAGCCTGCCGCGGAAGACGGACCGTCCGACCGCCGCCGCCTTCGCGGTGAACGCGGCCAGCCGCTTCTGCATCTTCGCGAGATCGAAGTTGCCCTTCTCCAGGTTGTCGATCCGCTCGAAGACGTCGGCCCCCGGCACGATCCCCGGCACGAACAGCCAGAACTCGCACCCCACGGCGAGCGTGACCCGGGCGCCCTGCTTCCGCAGCCGCTCCCCGTGCCGGCCCGCCTCCGCCAGGTGCTCCAGGATCTCCCGCTCCGGCACGTCCCCCAGCGTCGGCTGCAGCCAGACGTGCAGCCCGCGCTCGGCGACCTCGCCCGCCGTGGCGTTGAGTCGCTCGACCCCGTCCCCGGTGACCTCGACGGTGTCGGCGTGCAGGTCGTCCGCGATCGCCCGGATGTCGCCGCGCATCCTCCGCCCGCTCCACGCCGTCCCCGGGGTCTCCCCCGCCCCGACCGTGTAGACGACACCTCGGTGCGTGAGCCCGCGCGCATTGCCGTCGGCCGCGGCTCGCGGCGACGGAGAGGGCGACCTGGACGGGGGCGTCGAGGGCGACCCGGACGGGGGCGCCGCGGCCGACGCCCCGGCGGCCGGCAGTCCCGCCGCCGCTCCGACCCCCATGACCGCCGCTGCCGCCATGAACCGTGCCCTGCTCATCCCCGTGCTCTTGCCCTTGCCGTTCCCCGTGTTCTCCATGCCGACAGTCTGTTGAGCCGGGGCGCTTCCGGCTGTCGGCCGATGGTCTACGGCACCCCGGCCAAGGGATGAGCGTCCGCCGCCGGAAGTGGCCGGGAGCTGTGCGCCGACCATGAGTTCCTGAGCGTTCACCATGTCATCAACAGAATTGTTGACACTTTTGTCGCGACCGAATTACGTTCGCGACAACGAGATCGGCGGACGTGGGAGACATCGTGAAGCACAGGGCAGTGAAGCGCAGGAGTGTCGCCTTGGGGATCGGCGCGACCGCGGGCGTCGCGGCGGCCGGCGGCTTCGCCCTGAGCGCGCGGGCGTCCGGCGGGTCCGGAACCAAGGCGTCGGGCGCGGCGTCGGGCGCGGCGGGTGCCCTCGCCTTCGACAAGGACGCCTACACGGAACTGACGACGACGATCACGGACGCCGCCGGCGACGAGCACCAGGTGAAGTACCACTTCTACAAGGCCGTCACGTACGTCACCAAGCCGGTCGACGAGAAGTACCAGAGCCTGAACGTCAGCGTTCCGGTCGAGATAGACGGCAAGGCGGTGGACGCCACCGGCGCCCCGATCCTCCTCGCCAACTCCGTGGGCGGCTACATGCCGTCGTCCGTCGCGGAGGCCACCGGCGTGGGCGGCGGCGAGATGACCGGCGGCCCCGGCGGCCCAGCGACGGGCGGCGCGACCACCGGCGCCAGTGCCGCGCCCAGCGCATCCGCGTCTGCCTCCGCGTCCGCCTCCGGCGGCACCGGATCGGGCTCGGGCGGCGTCCAGTCCGGCGGCAACGCGATGGTGGACGCCCAGGGCGGGATGGTCAACCTCGGCAAGCTGGCCCTGGTGACGGGGTACGTCGTCGTGGAACCCGGCGCCCGCGGCCGCACCCTCGTCGACTCGGACGGCACGTACTACGGCACCGCCCCGGCCGCCATCGTCGACCTGAAGGCCGCGGTCCGGTACGTACGCGCCAACAAGGGCCGTATCCCCGGCAACACCGACCGGATCGTCTCCTCCGGGACCAGCGCGGGCGGCGCCCTGTCCGCCCTGCTCGGCGCGTCCGGCGACAGCCCGCTCTACGACAAGTACCTGAGGGAGCTGGGCGCGGCCGACGCGAGCGACGCCGTCTTCGCCAGCGGCGACTGGTGCCCGATCACCGACCTCGAACACGCCGACATGGCGTACGAGTGGAACTGGGGCGCCAACAAGCTGAGTTCGGGATCGCTGGTCGACCGGACCGTGTCCAGGGAACTGAGCACCGCGTTCGCCGACTACCAGGCGTCCCTCAAGCTGCGGGCGAAGGGCTTCGGCACCGTCACGGCCCGCAACCTCGACGAGTACCTGGTGAAGACGTATCTGGAGCCGTCGGCCACCAAGTACCTCGCCGCCCTGTCGGACTCCGCCCGTGCGACCTACCTGGCCGCGAACACGTTCATCACGTGGTCCGGCGGCAGGGCGGCCTTCTCCTGGGCCGACTTCCTCACCCACGTGGGCGCCCGGAAGAAGGACGCCCCGGCGTTCGACGCCTTCGACCTCTCCTCGGGGGAGAACAACCTGTTCGGTACGGGGACCACGAAGGCCCGCCACTTCACGCTCTACAGCCTGCGCCACGAGGGCAGTGCGAGCGCGCGGCTCCCCGGTGACCTGCCCGGGAAGCTCGACCTGATGAACCCGATGCACTTCATCGAGAAGCGCAACCCGGCCCGGTCGAAGCACTGGTGGATCCGCGTCGGCACCAAGGACAGCGACACCTCGCTCAGCGTAGTCGGCAACCTCGCGCTGAGCCTGGAGAACCTGGGCGACGACGTCGACGCCTTCATGTACTGGGACGGCGCGCACGGCTCCAACGAGGACCCGGCCGACTTCATGGCCTGGATCGCCAAGGTGACGGGCTACAAGAAGCGCTCCGCGAAGTAGCGCCCCGGCGCCCCGCCCCGAAAAGCAGCGGGGCCCGTTCCCGTCATTAACCGGGCCCCGCTCCCTCCCCGAACCGACGTACGTATGTCCGCTGCCACGGCGTCTCGACGGCGTGGCGGTCGTAGTTCCGTCGTACGAACTCCACGGCCTCGTCGGGCGGTACGCCGTCCAGGACGGCGAGGCAGGCCAGTGCCGTGCCGGTCCGTCCGCGACCGCCCCCGCAGGCGACCTCGACGCGCTCGCCCGAGTCCGCGGCCCGCCCCCAGGTCGCCGTGAGGACCTTCCGCGCGTCCGCCCTGTCCCGGGGCAGCCAGAAGTCCGGCCACTTCAACCACCGTGTGTCCCAGGGGACTTCGGGCGGCTGCTTGCCGAGGAGATAGAGGCCGTACGTCGGCGGGACCGCCGAGGGGTCGAGCCCGTGCCGCAGCCCCCGGCCCCGGACCAACCGCCCGGACGGCAGCCTCAGTACGCCTGCCGTCCCCTCGTCCCAGCCCTCACTCATCCGACCCCCCGTGACTCCTGCGCGGCCCGCGCCTCGATACCGCGGAAATGGTCCGCCATCGCCTTCTGCGCCCCCTCCACGTCTCCTGCTCTCAGGGCGACGACGATGTCACGATGGCGGCGGACCGTCACGTCGGGCGTCGGATCGTCCGTCCAGCCCCGCACACCGGCGACCCGCCGGAACACGGTCCAGAAGGCGCCCAACAGCTGGGGCACCAGGGCGTTTCCGAGGGACGCGTACAGCAACTCGTGGAATTCGCGGTCCAGTTCGGGGAACGGACGGCTCGCCCGGCCCGCCTCCTCCATCCGTTCCACCACGGCCTCCAGCCGCGCCAGCTCCGCGTCCGAGAGTGTGCCCGCCACCCGCCGGACGAGCCCCTCCTCCAGGACCTCCCTGATCTGGAGTATCTCGGCCAACGCGCCGGTGTCGTCGCCCTGTTGGGCCAGCGTGCGGAAGGTCAGGCCGTCGACGAGCGGGGTCAGCGACGCCTCGCCGACATAGGTGCCGTAGCCGTGTCTGATCTCCACGATGTCGAGGGCCTGGAGTGCCTTGAGGGCCTCGCGGACGGAGTTGCGGCTGACGCCGAGGGACTCCATCAGTTCGGCCTCGGTGGGCAGGGGCGCGCCGGCCCGGAGCCTGCGGTCGAGGATCAGCTGCATCACCTCGCGCTGGATCTGGCTGCTCACCCGCGGCTCACGGACCGAGCGCGCCCGGGGGAAGGAGTTCCGGGGGCCCTCGCTGCTCGGGCTGTCGTTCCTGGAGTCGTCGGATACGCGCCACTCAGACATGCGCCGCATCGTACGCGCGCAAGACATCCCACGTCCCACCTCCCGACAGGATCGGCCGTCAATCGGCGATTGACCGTCCGTCAACTCAGCGCATTTCAGGGCGACATTGGTTGCACCTCTGGAAGAAACGGCATTCGTGCGCGCTCCCTTGACCACCCCCACGCGCCCTCTTATGGTCACGCTGCACCTATGACGTAGGACGTCGTATCTCCCACCCCTTGCTGGAGGAACCGTGCGCGACGCGACCCACGCACCGGCGCTCCACCGCCGGTCGTTCCTGAAGTACTCCGGCGCGCTGGGCGCCGCCGCCGCGATCAGCTCGACACTCTCCGCCTGCTCGTCGGGACCGGAGTCCACGAACGAGACGGGAGACGGGGGCGAGGGCGCCGACCGGACGCTCACCGCGGTCATCGGCTACGGCAACGACCAGAGCTGGGACCCCCTGATGACCGCCTCGGCCTTCGCGATGGCCGGCAACCACCACATCTACGAGGGGCTGCTGGACACCGACCCGATCAGCCGTGAGCCGTACGCGGCGCTCGCGACGGCCGTTCCGGCAGATCTCCGGGCGACGACCTGGAAGTTCACGCTGCGCGAGGGCGCGAAGTGGCACGACGGGCAGCCCGTCACCGCCGACGACGTGGTCTTCACCTATGAGCGCGTACTGGATCCGAAGACGACGACGCTCGCCAAGAACTTCTTCGCGTCCTGGCTGAAGGAGGTGAAGAAGGTCGACGAGAAGTCCGTGGAACTCATTCTCAAGTTCCCCTTCCCCGACGGCGCCCAGCGGCTCACCCTCGCCAAGATCATGCCGAAGCACGTGTTCTCGAAGGCTGGTGCGCTGGACGAGGCGACGACGGGAAAGGCGGTCGGCTCCGGCCCGTACCGGCAGGCCGCCCACCACCCGAAGTCCAACACCACCTTCGAGGCGTTCGCGGACTACAACGGCCCCCGCAAGGCGGCGTTCAAGAAGATGAACTGGCTGACGATCGTGGACGCCGCGCCGCGCGTCGCGAAGATCTCGGGTTCGAGCGCGGGCGCACAGATCTCCGACAACATCCCGTACGCCAATATCTCCCAGCTCGAAAAGGGCGGCCTGAAGGTCGAGGGCGGGGCGGGAATGAACCACATCTTCCTCCTCTTCAACACCGCCCACAAACCCTTCGACGACGTACGGGTGCGGCAGGCGCTGCACTACGCCATCGACAAGGAGAAGATGATCCAGGCCGCGCTGCGCGGTCACGGGAAGCAGGCGTCGTCGTATCTCAACGAGGGGAATCCGACGTACCGGAAGGCGAAGACCGTCTACGGCTACGACCCGGACAAGGCCAAGGCGCTCCTGAAGGAGGCCGGGGTCAGCGGGCTCACGGTCAGCCTGATGGCGGTCAACGTGAGCTGGATCGTGGACTGCCTGCCGACCATCAAGGCCTCCTGGGACGCCATCGGCGTCAAGACGACCCTCGAACCCCAGGAAACCGCCGCGCTGTTCACGAAGCTCGACCAGAAGAAGGACTTCCAGGTCGTCGCCGCCGCGTCCAATCCGAACCAGTTCGGTCTCGACGCGGATCTGATCATGCATTACAACTACGGGCCCGGGAACACCTGGATGCGGTATGCCCGCTGGGAGAACAACTCCGTGGCCAAGGATCTGTTCAAGCGGATGGATCAGGCTACGCAGGAGCCGGATGCCGAGAAGAAGAAGTCGATGACGCAGGAGTACATCGACATTGTGGCGGAGAACGCGGTCATTTATCCGGTGGTGCACAACGAGTTGATCACTGCGTGGAATGCGGGGGATCTTTCGGGTATTCGGCCTCAGCCGTACCCGGGGATAAACGTTCTCCAGGCGAAGTGGGTCTAGTCCGAAACGGCGAGGAGAGAAGAGTCCGTGATCGCGATCGTCAGAATTGTTGGGCGGCGGATCGTGCTGCTCGTGCCGTTGATGCTCGGGATCATTTTGTTCGTGTTCGTTGTGATGCGGTTCTCGGACAGTGATCCGGCGTCCGCGTACTTCCAGGGCGCGAACCCGACCGAGCAGCAGCTGCACGACTTCAGGGAGCGGAACGGACTGCTGGATCCGTTCCCGGTGCGGTACTTCGACTTCGTCGGGGATCTGGTCCGGGGTGACATGGGGGTCAGCGCGCTGACGCGGGCGCCGGTCGTCGACCAGGTCACCACCGCGCTGCCGCTCACCATGCAGCTGACCTTCCTGGGCCTGGGCATCGCGGTGGTGCTGTCGCTGCTCGGCGGGGTCACCGCGGCGATCTACCGGGACCGGTTCCCCGACCAGCTGATCCGGGTCGTGTCGCTGACCGGTGTCGCGGCGCCCGGCTTCTGGCTGGCGCTGCTGATGATCCAGTACCTGGCCGTGGACCTGGGCTGGTTCCCGACCAGCGGATACGTCAACCCGGCCGACTCGTTCACGGGCTGGCTGAAGACGATGACGCTGCCCGCGCTGGCGCTGTCGCTGCCGGTCGCCGCACAGCTCACCCGGATCGTCCGTACGGCCGTGGTCGAGGAGCTGGACAAGGACTACGTACGGACGGCGATCGGCAGCGGGCTGCCGCCGGTGGTCGTGGTCGGGCGGAACGTGCTGCGCAACGCCCTGATGAACCCGCTGACCGTCCTGGGTCTGCGGGTCGGCTATCTGCTCGGCGGTGCGGTCGTCATCGAGACGATCTTCAATCTGCCGGGGATGGGAAAGCTCATGATCGACGCCGTGAAGAACGGTGATCCGGCCGTCGTGCAGGGCGGTGTGCTCACGATCGCCTTCGGGTTCGTGGTCGTGAACCTCGTCATCGACATCCTCTATCTGCTGGTCAACCCGCGCCTGAGGAGTGCCGAAGCATGATGCTGATGTACCGGAAGCGGCTGGCGGAGAAGCTCTCCCTGCCCGGCATCCGCCTCAGGGGCTTCAAGCGGCTCCCGCTGATCTCGCGGATCGCGGTCGTGGTCATCGGGATCGTCGTCCTCACGGCCCTGCTCGCCCCGCTGATCGCCCCGCACGACCCGCTCGACCAGGCGGCCCTGGTCGACAACGGCCACGGCGAGGGCGCGCCGTCCGGCGCGCACTGGATGGGGCAGGACAGCCTGGGCCGCGACATCCTCAGCAGGCTGATGTACGGGGCCCGTTGGTCGCTGGCGATCGGGCTCGGCGCGACCGGGCTCGCGCTCGTCGTGGGGGCGCTCATCGGGGCGATCGCGGCGACCTCGCGCAAGGCGGTCGACGAGACGCTGATGCGCTGCCTCGACATCGTCATGGCCTTCCCGGGCATCGCGCTCGCGGCCGTCTTCGTCGCGGTGTTCGGCGGCAGCATCCCGATCCTCATCGGCGCGATCGCGTTCCTCTACATGCCGCCGATGGCACGGGTCGTACGGGCCAACGTGATGGACCAGTACGGCGAGGACTACGTGACGGCCGAGCGGGTCATAGGAGCGCGTACCCCGCACATCGTGTGGCGGCACGTGGCCATCAACTGTGCCGCTCCGGTCCTCGTGTTCTGCACCGTGCAGGTGGCCGAGGCGATCGTCTTCGAGGCGTCGCTGTCCTTCATCGGCGCGGGTGTGCGGCCGCCGGACCCGTCCTGGGGCAGTGTCATCGCGGACGGCAAGAACATGGTGCTGACCGGCGGCTGGTGGGCGACCGTCTTCCCCGGTCTGCTGATGCTGGTCACCGTGCTGTCGCTGAACATCCTCTCCGAGGGCGTCTCGGACGCGTGGGCGGCGCCGGCCGCGCGGGACGTCGAGGCGCGCGAGGAGGAGGACCGGCTGGAAGAACCCGAGCCCGGCAGCGGCAAGGTGCTCGAACTGCCGGGACTGACGGAGGCGGCCCGGCGGCTGCGCGCCCGGGCACGCCCTCTCCCCGAGGGCCGGCCGGTGCTGAGCGTGGAGAACCTGGCCATCGGATTCGATGCCCGCCACGGGGGTGTGGACATCGTCGACGGCATCAGTTTCGACGTACAGCCCGGTGAAGTCCTGGGCCTGGTGGGCGAGTCGGGCTGCGGCAAGTCGCTGACCGCGCTCGCCGTGATGGGCCTGGAGCCGAAGGGCGCCCGGGTGCGCGGCCATGTGCGGTTCAACCAGCGGCAGTTGGTGGGCGAGCCGATGCGCGTACGCCGAAAACTCCTCGGCCACGAGATGGCGATGATCTACCAGGACGCCCTCTCCTCCCTGAACCCGGCGATGACAATCCGCGCCCAGCTCAAGCAAGTTGTGAGGAGGGGCGGCACGCGTACGGGCGCCGAACTCCTCGAACTGGTCGGCCTGGACCCGGAACGCACCCTGCGCAGCTACCCGCACGAACTGTCCGGCGGCCAGCGCCAGCGCGTACTCATCGCCATGGCGCTCTCGCGCGACCCGAAGCTGATCGTCGCCGACGAACCGACGACCGCACTCGACGTCACCGTGCAGGCGCAGATCATAGAGCTGCTGCTGCGGCTGCGCGCCGAACTCGACTTCGCACTCGTCCTCGTCTCGCACGACCTGGCCCTCATCGCGGACGTCACCGACCGGGTGGTCGTGATGTACGGCGGCCAGATCGTGGAGTCGGGCGTGACGGCGGACCTCGTCGAATTCCCCTCCCACCACTACACGCGCGGGCTGCTGGGCAGCGTCCTGTCCCTTGAGTCGGCGGCCGAGCGGATGACCCAGATCAAGGGAGTCGTGCCGTCGCCCGCCGACTTCCCGGCGGGCTGCCGGTTCGCCGACCGCTGCCCGCTGGTGACGGACGTGTGCCGTACGACGGCTCCGCGACTGGCGGGTCCGCCGCGCCGCCACGAGGTGGCGTGCCACCACCCGGCGATCGCCCTGGCCGCGACCTCGACCGGACCGACCGAAGCAACCGGACTGGCCGGACCGCCCGGACCGCCCGAGCCGACGGAAGCGAGGCCGTGAGATGACCCAGCCTGTCGATGGCCATGAAGTGAACCGCCCCGAAAGCCCGTCTGCCGCTGGCCATGAGGTGAGCCGCGCCGAAAGCCCGCTCGTGGTGCTGTCCGACGCGCACGTCGTCCACAAGGCGCGCACCGGCGGCCTGTTCGCGCGCGACCGGGTGTACGCCCTCACCGGCGCCGACCTCACCATCGCGCCCGGCGAGACGGTGGGCGTCGTCGGGGAGTCCGGCTGCGGCAAGTCGACGCTCGCCAAGGTGCTGGTGGGGGTGCAGAAGCCGACGTCCGGCACGGTGTCCTTCCGCGGCAGCGACCTGTGGACGATGCCACCGGCCGAACGGCGGGTCACGGTGGGCGCGGGCACCGGCATGATCTTCCAGGACCCGTCGACCGCCCTGAACCGCCGGCTGACGGTACGGCAGATCCTGCGCGACCCCCTCGACGTGCACAGGCGGGGAACGGCCCGGCAACGAGAGGACCGCGTAAGGGAGTTGATGTCACTGGTGGGTCTGCCCAAGGCACTGGCGGACGGACTCCCCGGTCAGCTGTCGGGCGGCCAGCGCCAACGGGTCGCCATCGCACGGGCGTTGGCCCTCGACCCCGACCTCGTGGTCGCGGACGAGCCGACGAGCGCGCTGGACGTGTCGGTCCGCGCCCAGATCCTCAACCTCCTCCTCGACCTGAAGGAACGGCTGGGCCTGGCCCTGGTCTTCGTCTCCCACGACATCCAGACCGTACGCAGGATGAGCGACCGGGTCATCACGATGTACCTCGGCCGGATCGTCGAGGAGTCCCCGGCCGACGAGGTGACGGACGGGTCCCGGCACCCGTACACACGGGCCCTCTTCTCGGCGACGCCCGGGCTGCTGGACCCGATCGACCCGATCCCGCTGGTGGGCCCTGTCCCGTCGGCCACGCGCCCGCCCAGCGGCTGCCCCTTCCGCACCCGCTGCTGGAAGGCGGACTCCGTCTGTGCCGGGACGATGCCGGACTTCGCGGCCGCGTCGAGTCCCGGGCACCGGTTTCGGTGCCACCATCCTGTGGAGGACGGCCAGTCGACACGTGACCTGGTCGCACAGGCCGTCACCACCGTTCCGGAGGCCACCGCCATGGCCAGGATGCCCAGGGAGCCCCAATGCCCGTACCCGCCCCGCTGACCGGTGTCGTACCGCCCGTCTGCACGCCCCTGACACCGGACCGCGAGGTGGACGTCCCCTCGTTGCTGAGGCTGGTCGACCACTTGGTGGACGGTGGGGTGACCGGCCTGTTCGTCCTCGGATCCTCCTCGGAGGCGGCGTACTTGACGGACCGTCACCGTCGACTGGTCGTCGAGTCGGTGGTGAGCCATGTGTCCGGCCAACTTCCCGTACTCGCCGGCGCCATCGACATGACGACCCCGCGGGTCCTGGACCACGTCCGGTACGTGACGGAGGCGGGCGCCGACGGGGTCGTCGTGACGGCCCCCTTCTACACCCGCACGCACCCGGCGGAGGTGGCCCGCCACTACCGTTCGATCGCATCGCGCTCTCCCGTCCCGGTGTTCGCGTACGACCTCCCGGTCGCCGTCCACTCCAAGCTGGGCACCGAGTTGGTGCTTGAGCTGGCCGCGGAGGGGGTGCTGGCCGGGCTCAAGGACTCCAGCGGGGACGAGGGGGGCTTCCGGGCCGTGGTGACCGGGGCGCGAGCACATCCCGGGATCTCCGGGTTCTCCGTCCTCACCGGGTCCGAGCTCGTCGTGGACAGTGCGTTGGCGATGGGGGCGGACGGGGCGGTGCCGGGGCTCGCGAACGTCGATCCGCACGGGTACGTACGGCTGTACCGGCTCTGCCGTGAGGGCGACTGGGAGCGGGCTCGGGCCGAGCAGGAGCGGGTGTGTTCGTTGTTCGGGATGGTGCGGGTGGGGGATGCGGGGCGGATGGGGGGCAGTTCGTCGGCACTCGGCGCGTTCAAGGCTGCGCTGCACCTGAGGGGGATCATCGCCTGCCCCGCCACGGCCGAGCCGCAGGTCCCCCTGTCGCCGGAGGAGATCGAAGGGGTGGGGAAGTTCTTGGCGGGGGCGGGGTTGTTGTAGGACGTTTCTCGCCCCCGCCGCCCCTACCCATTCCCGTCACTTACTCAGGGGCTCCGCCCCCGAACCCCCAAAGACTGCGCAGTTCCCCGCGCCCCTAGGTTTTTAGGGGCGCGCGGAACTG
>NZ_JAPWHT010000629.1:0-4601 GCF_027270795.1 Streptomyces sp. ActVer | reverse complement strand
GGCCCCGCCGGGGTCATCCGCGAGGTCACCGACGCGGGCCTGGTCGGGCGCGGCGGCGCCGCCTTCCCCACCGGCCGCAAATGGCAGGCCACGGCGTCGGGGCCCGACCGTCCGCACTACCTCGTCTGCAACGCCGACGAGTCCGAGCCGGGCACCTTCAAGGACCGCGTGGTCATGGAGGGCGACCCGTACTCCCTCGTGGAGGCGATGACGATCGCGGGCTACGCGGTCGGGGCGCACAAGGGCTATCTGTATCTGCGCGGCGAGTACCCGCGGGCCCTGGAACGCATGGAGCACGCCATCGGGCAGGCACGCGCGCGTGGGCTGCTCGGCGACGACGTCCTCGGCCAGGGGTACGCCTTCGACATCGAGATCCGGCGCGGCGCGGGCGCGTACATCTGCGGCGAGGAGACCGCCCTCTTCAACTCCATAGAGGGGTACAGAGGAGAACCGCGGTCGAAACCGCCCTTCCCCGTAGAGAAGGGTTTGTTCGGCAAACCCACTGCCGAGAACAACGTCGAGACGCTGGTCAACGTGCTGCCCATCCTCACGATGGGAGCGCAGGCGTACGCCGCGATCGGCACCGGCAGGTCCACCGGACCGAAGCTGTTCTGTGTGTCGGGCAGCGTGGACCGGCCCGGCATCTACGAGCTGCCGTTCGGCGCGACGCTCGGCGAGCTGCTGGACCTCGCGGGCGTACGTAAACGTTTGCGCGCGGTGCTGCTCGGCGGCGCGGCCGGTGGTTTCGTACGGCCCGACGAGCTGGACATCCCGCTCACCTTCGAGGGGACGCGGGAGGCGGGCGCGACGCTCGGCTCCGGGGTCGTGCTGGCCTTCGACGACACCGTGCCGCTGCCGCGGCTGCTGCTGCGGATCGCCGAGTTCTTCCGCGACGAGTCCTGCGGTCAGTGCGTGCCGTGCCGGGTCGGGACCGTGCGCCAGGAGGAGGCGCTGCACCGCATCGTCGACCGGACGGGCGCGGCGGCGGCGTCCGACATCGCCCTGCTCCGCGAGGTGGGCCGCGCCATGAAGGACGCCTCGATCTGCGGTCTCGGGCAGACCGCGTGGAACGCCGTGGAATCCGCCATCGACCGCCTGGGGGCGTACGAATGACCTTGATACCGCTGGGGATCCCCCGCCGTCTGCTGGAGTTCACGATCGACGGTGAGCCCGTGCGGGCCCCGGAGGGGTCGACGATCCTCGACGCCTGCCGGTCGGTGGGCAAGGACGTCCCGACCCTCTGCCAGGGAGACACGCTCACCCCCAAGAACGCGTGCCGCGTCTGCGTCGTCGAGGTCGAGGGCTCGCGCACCCTCGTCCCGGCGTGCTCCCGCAAGGCCGAGGCGGGCATGCAGGTGCAGACGGACACCGAGCGCGCCCGGCACAGCCGCAAGATCGTCCTCGAACTCCTCGCGTCCTCGGTCGACCTCTCGACCACACCGGAGGTCGCCGGGTGGCTCAAGGAGTACGAGGCGAAGCCCGACCGCTTCGGCCCGGACGCGGCCCGTCTCAACGAGGAGCCGAAGGTCGACAACGACCTGTACGTGCGCGACTACGACAAGTGCATCCTCTGCTACAAGTGCGTGGACGCCTGCGGCGACCAGTGGCAGAACACCTTCGCGATCTCGGTCACCGGGCGCGGCTTCGACGCCCGGATCGCCGTCGAGCACGACGCGCCGCTCACCGACTCGGCGTGCGTGTACTGCGGCAACTGCATCGAGGTGTGCCCGACGGGCGCGCTGTCGTTCAAGTCGGAGTTCGACATGCGGGCGGCGGGTACGTGGGACGAGCCGGCGCAGACCGAGACGACCACGGTGTGCGCCTACTGCGGAGTGGGCTGCAATCTCACCCTGCACGTGCAGGACAATGAGATCGTGAAGGTCACCTCGCCGCACGACAACCCGGTGACCCACGGCAACCTCTGCATCAAGGGCCGCTTCGGCTACCAGCACGTACAGAACCGGGACTGATCAGGACATGGGACGAGTCACGGAACGACGCAAGGTGATCCGCATCCGGGACGGGGCGGTCTCCACCCGCCCTGACACGCTCGTCGCCGAGGAGCCACTGGAGATCCGCCTCAACGGCAAACCACTCGCGATCACGATGCGCACCCCGGGCGACGACTTCGCGCTCGCGGCGGGCTTCCTGGTCAGCGAGGGGGTCCTCGGCAGGGCCGACGAACTGCAGAACATCGTGTACTGCGCGGGGGCGACGGTGGACGGTTCGAACACGTACAACATCGTCGACGTGCGGACCGCGCCCGGCGTCGTCATCCCCGACATCACCCTCGAACGCAACGTGTACACGACCTCGTCCTGCGGCCTGTGCGGCAAGGCGAGCCTGGACGCGGTCCGTACGACCGCCCGCTGGTCGATCGACGACACGGCGGGCGACACGGCTCCCCCGGTGCGGCTCGAACCCGAACTGCTCGCGAGCCTCCCCGACCGGCTGCGCGCGGCGCAGCGCGTGTTCGACCGGACCGGGGGTCTGCACGCGGCGGCGCTGTTCACGGAGGACGGCGAACTCGTCGACATCCGGGAGGACGTGGGCCGGCACAACGCGGTCGACAAGCTGGTCGGCCGCGCCCTCCAGAACGGCTCGCTGCCGCTCTCCCGCACGATCCTGCTCGTCTCGGGCCGGGCGTCCTTCGAGCTGGCCCAGAAGGCCGTGATGGCGGGCATCCCGTTCCTCGCGGCCGTCTCGGCGCCGTCCTCGCTCGCGGTGGACCTGGCCGCCGAGTCGAACCTGACGCTGGTCGGCTTCCTGCGGGGCACCTCCATGAACGTGTACGCGGGCGAGCACCGCATCGCCCTGCGGGCCACGGCCACCCAGGGCTGACCGGTCTCCCCGCTGCACGGCGGCGGGGCCCCCACCCGGCGGGGAGCGCCCCCTGCGCCGGAGGGGCCCTGCTGTTTCAAGTGCTCGGTGCGCCTCCGGGGCGCTACAGCCTGTGTCGAGAGCCCGACCGTGCTCGCCCCCTCCTTCGTCGGGGCCTCCGCGCGCTCGGTCTCTCGACACAGGCGCGCCCCTTCGGCTCACTCGCAAGCCAGTAGTTGGCCTGCTTCAGTTGGCCTGCTTGCCGGTCAGCCCTTTGCGAAGCGCACCTCGTCGGCCGCAACGACCGTGCCCAGGCGTGGGAAGTCCAGCTTTACCGAGGCCTCGTGTTCGGGGCCGGTGAGGGCGGACATGGCGTTCTCGACGAAGACGAGGTCGTAGCCGAGGTCGCCGGCGGCGCGGGCGGTGGACTCGACGCCGAGGTTGGTGGCGATTCCGCCGAACACCAGTGTGGAGATGCCGTGTTCGCGGAGCCGCTCGTGCAGCCCCGTGCCCTGGAAGCCGCCGATGGTCCGCTTCACGATCTCGACGTCGCCCTCCGCCGCGAGCCCCGCCACCAGACCACTGCCGGGCGGCTGCTCGTGGACACCGGGCCGCTCCACGCGCACGAGTACGACGAGCGCGCCCACCTGCCGGAAGACGGCCGCCAACTCCTCGGCGACGGCAAGGACTTCGGTCCCCTTATGGGGCTCCAGGGGCAGTCCGACGATGCGGTCCATCAGGTCGACGAGCACGAGGGCGGTGTGCGCGGGGTCGAGGGCCAGGCGGGGTTCCATGTCCGGTGCGTTCATGACGGAACGTTAGCCCGCATCAGCCGTCCGTACTGGAAATCCGGATCAACAGGCCCGTGAACTGCTCGGGTTGGACCCCATCGTCGCCAACCGGTGGTACAGCCGGATGTGACACTCCGTCAGCACCCGTCCGGAGGTACGACCGGGGTGGGCGCGTACCCCGGAGGCACTTGCCTCGTTGCTCCGGACAACCTCGAACGGGCCCCGTACGCACGGCTCGTCGTCCAGGTAGGAGGCAGATACTTGGATGCCGGCACCACCCTGCTCGGCTCGTTACTTGCCTGCGCGGGCGTGCTGGGCGCGACCGTCGTGGCGTACTTGGGGAAGCGGGGCGAGAACGCCCTGAACGGCTACTCGAGCCTGACCGAGAAGCTCCAGTCCGAGCGCGACCGCAGGCCCTGTCGTCAAACTCCCGCCTGCCCCGCGGCGTCATGCACGCACTCTCGCCGCACCGAGCACAGACCCGAGTACGTCCAGTACGAGGGCCTGTGCCCGGCACGCCGAGAGCACGCACCTGACGCCGCGGGGCCCGCCCTCCGGGCGGACGACGGGAGTTTGACGACAGGGCCTGGCGCCAGATCGCCGAACGCGACACGCACATCGACGAGTTGTCGACGATGCACACCGCCGACCAGTCGGAGATCGCCCGTCTGCGACTCGGCATCCACCGACTGGGAGGAGCGCCGTGACCCGGTTCCAGCGGCTGCTTGCTCCGCGCTGGCGCAGCATCTTCCTCGTCTGCGTGCTGATCGCGCTCTGCGGCATCGCGGTCATCCTGTGGGCGCGGATCGACGCCGGCGACCGCAGGGCCGACGGGCTGCGCGCCGAGGCGGACCGGCGCGGCGAGGCCGTGTCGACGCTGGCGCAGGACGTACGCGATCTGCGCGCCCAGGTCGAGGCCGGTGGCGGCACCCCGGCGGCACCCGATCCGTCCGAGGCCGTCGACGACCTGCTCGACCGCGTGCGCGTGCC
>NZ_JAPWHT010000628.1:0-4605 GCF_027270795.1 Streptomyces sp. ActVer | reverse complement strand
GGGCCCCGGCCCGCCGGGCGGCGCCCGCCGGATCCGGCGACCCCAGACCGACGGCGGCCAGCTGGGTACCGTCCCGTCGAGCGGCCGGACCCGTGTTGAGCAGCAGCCGGGCCTCGCCCTGCTGCCACAGGTCGACCGGCTTGCTGCGGTGCCGGGCCGTGCGGGCGAAGCCGAGCGCTTCGAGGATCTCCGACAGCGGTTCGACGTCGGGGGTGACCAGTTCCGCGAAGGCGACACCGGTCGGTACGACAGGGGCGGGCGGCTCGGTGAGGCCGACGCTCTCCTGCAGCACGAGCAGCGAACGCAAGGCGTCGACGGCGGTCGGCCCGGCCTCCGCCTGCCGGAACACGTCGTTGAACACCTCCAGCGAGAGCGGCCCTTCGTATCCGGCACGCATCACATGCCCGACGAGCCCGGCGACGTCGAAGCCGCCCTGCCCGGGGAAACAGCGGTGGTGCCGGCTCCACTGCAGCACGTCCATCGCCATCAGCGGCGCGTCGGCCAGTTGCAGGAAGAAGATCTTCTCCCCGGGAATGTCCTCGATTCCCTTGGGATCGGACCCGCGGGCCAGGATGTGAAAACTGTCCAGGCACGTCCCGAGCGCGGGATGGCCGGCGGCATCGACGATGCGCCAGGCATGGTCGTACGTACTGACGTGGCGGCCCCATGCCAGCGCCTCGTACGCGACGCGGATGCCGAACCCCTCGGCCAGTTCGGCAAGCCGCCGCAACTGGAACGCGGCCAGCGCGTCGTCGTCCTCGGCGAGCGGCGACACGCTGGAGCACACCAGCACGGTGTCGGCCCCGAGCCGCTCCATCAGCCGGAACTTGTGCTCGGCCCGCCGCAGGTTCCGCCGGAACTCCTCCGCCGGGACCGCCTCGATGTCACGCATCGGCTGGTAGAGATCGATACTCAGCCCGAGATCGGCACAGCGGGCCCGCACCTCCTCGGGCGTGAGGGGGCTGGCGAGCAGGTCGTTCTCGAAGATCTCGACACCGTCGAAGCCCGCCCGCGCCGCGGCCGTGAGCTTCTCGGTAAGGGCCCCACTGAGAGAGACGGTGGCAATGGACGTACGCATGACGGACTCCTTCGGTGCTGAACCTCTGTGAACGAGTCGAGGGCAGGCGCCCCTCAACGGGCGCGGGGAACTGCGCGATCAACCCACGACGACCCGCACCCGCCCCACGCCCCGAGCCACCCCACCCCCAAGGCGCCCTCAACTCCGAGCCCCGGCCGCACCGGCCAACTCCGTGATGTCCGCCAGCATCCGCGAAGCGTCCGGCTCCCGCCCCGTGAACAGCCGAAACGCGTCCGCAGCCTGGAAAACAGCCATCCCCCCGCCGTCGAGGACCGCACACCCCACCCCCCGAGCGGCACGCAACAACTCGGTCTCCAACGGCCGGTACACGACCTCGGCCACCCACAACCCGGGATGCAGCAACTCACCGGGAAGCGGCAGCCCCGGATGCGCGGCCATCCCCGTCGGCGTGGCGTGCACGATGCCGTCCGCACCACCGAGGAGCGCCGCCAACCGCTCCGGGCCCGCGGCAGCGGCCCGTCCCGCACCGAAGTGGGCGTTCAGCGAGGCCGCGAGGTCCGCCGACCGGTCCGGCAGGGCGTCCACGACGGTGACGTGCCCGGCCCCGAGCGTGAGCATGGCGTGCGCGACGGCCGCCCCCGCTCCCCCCGCGCCCAACTGCACGACCCGCTCCAGCGGGGCATCCGGCAGCCCGCGGGCGAACGAGGCGGCGAACCCGGTGACATCCGTGTTGTGCCCGACCGCACGCCCGCCCTCGAAGACGACGGTGTTCACCGCGCCGAGCGCCTCGGCCTGCGGGGCGAGGGCGTCCAGATGCTCGATGACGAGCTGCTTGCAGGGGTGCGTGATGTTCAGCCCGTCGAAGCCCAGGTCGCGGGCGGCGCGTACGAGGTCTCCCACCGCCTCCGGCCCGACGCCGAGCGTGTCGATGTCGATCAGCCGGTACAGATAGCGCAGGCCCTGCCGGTCGGCCTCCCGCTCGTGGAGTGCCGGGCTGAGCGACGGGCCGATCCCGGCACCGATCAGTCCGACGAGATACGAGTCCTTGACCAGGGCGACCACGACGGACCTCCAGAGCGGCTCACTAATGTACGAACTAGTACGTTAGCTATACCAGCATCGCGGAGCCACGGGAAGGCCCGGCCCGTAACCCGGAACCGTGCGCGGAGGCCTGCTTCTAGAATCTCGGGCACACGCCCCTCGCCCGAAGGAAGCCCGATGACCAGCGTCGAAGAACCGGCACGACCGAACGGGCGCATCCGTGACGCCGCCCGCACCCAGGCCGAGATCCTCGACGTCGCCACGCACGAGTTCGCCCGGGCCGGCTACGACGGGGCCAGGGTCGACGAGATCGCCGCCCGCACCCGGACCACGAAGCGGATGATCTACTACTACTTCGGCGGCAAGGACCAGCTGTTCACGGCCGTACTGGAGCGCGCGTACAGCGTCATCCGCGAGGCCGAGCAGGGGCTCGACGTGGAGCACCTGGACCCGGTCGCGGCGATCCGGAGGCTGGCCGAGCTGACCTTCGACCACCACGAGGCGCACCCCGACTTCATCCGCCTGGTCAGCATCGAGAACATCCACGGGGCCGAGCACGTCGCCGCCTCCGAGAAGCTCGGCAAGATCGGCTCGCCCGCCCTGGACGTGATCCGCCGCATCCTGGAGTCGGGGCAGGAGTCGGGCCTCTTCACGGCCGACGTGGACGCCGTCGACCTGCACGCGATGATCAGCTCGTTCTGCTTCTTCCGGGTCGCCAACCGGCACACCTTCGGGGCCCTGTTCGGGCGCGACCTGGTCGACCCCGCCCAGCGCGAGCACTACCGGAACATGCTGGGCGACATGGTCATCGCGTATCTGACGGCGGACCGCTCGGCGGACTGAGGGCCCGGCGCGGTGCGGGCGGGACGCGGGAACGGCACCGCAAGATCCTTCGGTACGACCTCTTGACACCCGGGAAACGTGAGCGCAACATCCGTAGCCAACCGCTACTAACTATCCAGTGGGTTAATTAGCCGGGTAGCCCCCGGCACGGCCGTCCCGTCACCCCAGGGATCCGGCACTTCTCCCCCTCCGCTCACTCCGCTTACGTTGGAGTTCCCCCGAAGGAGCAAGCCGTGTCCGTCCCCGCAGCGCCCCTCGACGCGCCACCCGGCCAGCCAAAGAAGGCTGCGACGGCCGCCTGGATCGGCAGCGCGCTGGAGTACTACGACTTCTTCATCTACGGCAGCGCGGCGGCGCTGATCTTCCCTGAGGTCTTCTTCGACGAGTCGGACCCGGCCACCGCGACCCTGCTGTCGCTGGCCACGTTCGGTGTCGCGTACGCGGCCAGGCCGGTCGGCGCGCTGTTCCTCGGCCACTTCGGCGACAAGGTCGGCCGCAAGAAGATCATGGTCTTCACGCTGATCCTGATGGGGCTCTCGACGTTCCTCATCGGCTGTCTGCCGACGCGCGACCAGGTCGGCACGCTGGCCCCGGTGCTCCTGGTGATCTGCCGTGTCCTGCAGGGCATCTCGGCCGCCGGCGAGCAGGCCAGCGCGAACTCGATGTCACTGGAGCATGCCCCACCGAACAAACGCGGCTTCTTCACCAGCTTCACGCTCAGCGGCACGCAGGGCGGCCAGCTCCTCGCCACGCTGGTGTTCATCCCGGTCGCCGCGCTCCCCGAGGACCAACTGCTCTCCTGGGGCTGGCGGGTCCCGTTCTGGATGAGCATCGCGGTCGCCGTCGTCGGCTACGTCATCCGCCGCACCCTCGAAGAGACTCCGACCTTCACCCAGCAGGCCGCCACCGAGGGCGTCGTGAAGATGCCGCTCGCCGTGCTGCTGCGGGACCACTGGGCGGACGTGCTGCGGGTGGTCGCGGCCGCGCTCGTCGCCTCGGTCAGCACGATCTTCACGGTGTGGGCACTGTCGTACGCGACCAGCGACTCGGTCGGCATGGACCGTACGTCGATGCTGTGGGTGGGCGCGCTCGCCAACCTCGTCGCCCTGGGCGCCATCCCCCTCTGGGCCACCCTGTCCGACCGCATCGGCCGCCGCCCCGTCTTCCTGATCGGTGCCGCGGGCAGCGGGGTGCTGATGGTCGCCTATCTGTGGGCGATCTCCACGGGCTCGTACCCGCTGGTCATGGTCCTCGGCATCGTCACCTTCGGTGTCGTCTACAGCGCCGCGAACGGGGTCTGGCCGTCCTTCTACGGCGAGATGTTCTCCACCCGGGTCCGCCTCTCGGGCATGGCCATCGGCACGCAGATCGGCTTCGCGATCGCCGGGTTCGCCGTGACCTTCGCCGCCCAGATCGCGGGGCCGGACGGCGACGACTGGGGGGCGGTGGCTCTGTTCACCGCCGCGCTGTGCGTCCCGCCGGTGATCGCGGCGCTCACGGCCCGCGAGACGCACAAGGTGCCGACGGAACACCTCGGCGAGCGGGTCCTCCAGGAGTCACAGGACAGGGAACCAGTGTCGGCCTGATCCCACCCACCTCGCCCCAGCCGCCCCTACCCTCCCCCACTCTCGGCTTCGCTCGAGCGGGGGGACCCCCATCGTCCCCTGGGGCTCCGCCCCAGA
>NZ_JAPWHT010000627.1:0-4618 GCF_027270795.1 Streptomyces sp. ActVer | reverse complement strand
CTGTGGGCCGTTGACAGTCAATCCAGTCGTCGCAGGTCAGGGCCTTTCGACTGGACTGGGTTGGCTGTCAACGGACAACTGCTGTCCTTGGACAGCGAATCCAGTCGTCCGCCCCGCGCTGACCTGCTGGCCCGCCCCGACGCTGGCGGGCATCCTCCATACATGTCCACTTCACCCATGGAGCGCCCCGTCGTTTACGTCGACGAGTCCGCCAACTCGGGCCAGAACCTCCTCGACCCGCACCAACCTGTCTTCACGGTGGCCGGGATTCACCTCCCTGACTACCTCGCCGCCTCCATCGTCGACGAGGTCCGTGGGCAGCTCCCGCGCAATCTGCGCGAGCCGAAGTACACGTCGTTGGCGGGTTCCAGCGGCGGACGGAAGGCGCTGATGAACGCCTTCGCGCGCCTGCCCGAGGGGAGCGTGCGGACGTACCTGGTCCACAAGCGATTCATGGTGATGACCAAGATGGTCGACGTCATCGTGGAACCCATGGCGCACCGGGACGGCTACAACCTGTACGAGGGAAGGAAACCCTCGCCCTGGCGAACATGCTGCACCTGGCCGGCCCGGTCATGGGGGATGCGGACGCCTACGACCGGATGCTCCAGGCGTTCGTGAACTGGGTCCGGCAGAAGGCCACCACCGACGAGCTGTACGCGGCCATAGCCGCCCTCAAGACCTCCGTGCAAAGCCAGCAGTTCGCCGAGTACGTGGAGGTCCTGGAATACGGCCGGCCCGTCGCTGACGAGACCGCAGCGGAGATCGCATCCCAGGGGCATCGGGACGAGCTGGATCCGGCTATCCCAAGCTTGTACTGCCTCGCCACCACGTTCGGTCAGACCCTGGGCAAGTTCCGCCTGGTGCACGACGCATCGAAAGTAGTCGACCGCAACACCACCCGCCTGCACACCGTGCACTTCCTCCCCGATCCCGCGCGGCCGGGCGAGTTCATGAACCCCTTCATGGGCGGCATCGAGTTCGCGGACAGCAAGGACCACCCGCAGCTCCAGGTGGCGGACTGGGCTGCGGGCGCGACGCGCCAGTGGGCGCAGTGGATGGCAGGTGGCGGCGGGGACCAGTTCTCCCGCGGCCTGGAGCCGGTTGTCCGACCCTGGCTCATCGACGGCATATGGCCGGCTCCCGTGGAGGGCTCAGAGACATGATGGCGACGAGGGGTGCCTGCAGGATCTGAACAGGCTCCCCTGAAGTCGGAGTCGCCCTTGGACCACACCACCAGGAGGAACCAGTGTCATACCCGCAACTGCTCACCCCCGAGGAGAAGCTCGCCGACGCGAAGAAGCTGTTGAGCCTCCCGCGTATCGTCGTGATCTGCGGCTCCACCCGCTTCATGACCGAGATGAACGAGGTCGATCTGCGGGAGACCAAAGCCGGAAAGATTGTCGTCAAACCGGGCTTTGACATGAAGTCGCCGCACGAACTTTGGTCCGATCCTGGCGAGGCCGAGGCGCTGAAGGTTCGGCTCGACGATCTGCACCGGGCGAAGATCCGGCTCGCTGATGAGGTGCTCGTAGTCGGCGACTACATCGGAGACAGCACCCGAGCCGAAATCGCCTACGCCCGGTCGCTGGGCAAGCCCGTGCGGTTCACACACCCCGAAGTCAACCCTGACGCCTGACCGCCCGCTGCCACCTCGACCACCAGGGCCGGCAGCCCGCCGCCTGACCGTCTCGCGGTGACTTCGGCCGCCACCCACCCCACACCCTCCGCAGGCACCCCCTGGCACTGTGGCAGCGGCGGTGGGGGCCGGACCGTCACAGGGCTCCGAAAATCAAAGTGATCACTTCCTGGTCTCCCCTACTCTGCCGGACACCGACAGCCCCTCCTGACAAGGACGGTCCGATGACAAGCAACCCCGCCGTGCGCCCGGAGATCATCGACTTCTACAGCCGGTCCGACGAAGCCGCACGGCTGCAGACCACCGCCACAGGCACCCTGGAGTTCGCGCGCACCCGCGAGTTACTGCGCCGCCACCTCCCACCGGCACCGGCCCGCGTGCTCGATGTCGGCGGTGGTCCCGGAACGCACGCCCGATGGTTGGCCGACGACGGCTACACGGTGCACGTCGTGGACCCCGTCCCCAAGCACGTCACCCAGGCAGCCGCCATCGACGGCGTGACGGCCGAGCTGGGCGACGCCCGCTGCCTCACCGCCGCGGACAGGACGTACGACGTCGTTCTGCTTCTCGGCCCGCTCTACCACCTCCACGACAAGACCGACCGGATCTCCGCGCTGACGGAGGCGGCCCGCGTGGCCCGGCCTGGCGGGCTCATCGCCGCGGCGGCGATCTCCCGCTATTCGCCCCTCCTCGACTACATCGCGACCACCGGTATCACCGAGTCCGCGATCCAGGACGGGGTCCGTGACACCCTGGCCCGGGGCCGCTACGCCGGACAGCGCGGCTTCACCGTCGCCTACTTCCAGACCTCCACCGAGCTGCGCGCGGAGGTCACGGAGGCCGGTCTTACCGACCCCAGCCTCTACGGAATCGAAGGACCCGGCTGGGTGGCGGTCAAGGCCATCGAGAAGTACACCAGCGCCAACCTCATGGGCACGGACATGTACGAAGCGGCCCTCGCCGCGGCCCGCATCGCGGAACCGCACGCGGCCCTCACCGATGCCTCTGCCCACATTCTCGCCATCACCGGGCCCTGACCGATCTAGGGTGTCGCCTCATGACACTGCTGATCGTAGGTGGGTCCGGGTTCCTGGGCACCGAGCTGGTCCGGCAAGCTGTATTGGCGGGGCGCCCGACAGCCGCGACCTATACGACCAGGCCCGGCAGTGCTCCGGGGATTACCTGGCGCAGTCTCGACCTGCGGGATCCCGGGAGCGTGGAAGCGGTCGTGGCCGAGGTGAACCCTCGCGTCATCGTCAATGCGTCGAGCGGCGGGGCCGACTGGGCAGTCACAGCCGAGGGACCCGTCCGCCTCGCGATCGCCGCAGCGAAGGCCGGAAGCAGAATGATCCAGGTCTCCACCGACGCCGTCTTCTCCGGCAAGAGCCACGTTCCCTACGACGAACACTGCAGGCCCGACCCCATCACCCCGTACGGAGCGGCGAAGGCCGCCGCGGAAACGGTGCTGCTGCTTCATCCGGACGCCGTCGTGGCCCGCACCTCGCTGATCATCGGCGACGGCCAGTCCGAGCACGAACGCACCGTCCACGCACTGGCCACCGGCACCCGCGATGGCGTCCTCTTCACAGACGACTTCCGATGCCCGGTCCACGCGAGCGATCTGGCCGCAGCGCTCCTCGAACTCGCGTCGGGCGACACGACCGGCGTCCACCACCTCGGCGGGAACCAGGCTCTCAGCCGGCACGAGCTGGGCGTGCTCATCGCCCGACGCGACGGACTCGACGCATCGCGACTGCCCACCGGCCTACGGGCCGACAGCCCCCTGCCCGGGCCCCTCGACATCCGCCTGGACAGCCGCTCGACACAGCGCAAGTTGCGCACCAGGCTGCGCGGCGCGCACCAGTTCCTCGCCCTGGGACGGCCTCACCAACACCCTTGCCAATCAAGTTAGTCGCCGCAGGTCAGCGCGCAGGGCTTCGGCGAAGTCCGCTGACGTCTGTTTCGTGATCATGTGAGCCCGGGGAGCTGAAGGGGTCGGCTCGGGTTTCGATCGTCGGGGCGGAGGCCAGCGGCGATATTGGTGACTCCGTCCCCCTACCGCCTATGCCGAAGCCCTGGGTACATGACGGCTGCGTGCAGGGCGGCCCGACCGAGCTTGCGCTCATTCCCTACAACTGGAAGCTCTACCGCGATCACGAACGACTCTCGGCTCCTCGGTCGACGCTGGCCCTGTCGGGAGCTGCGTGGCATTCGCTGCGCAAGTCGCGGATCTAGTGTCCTGCGCCGCTAGTTCGTCGAAGAAGTCCAGCGCGGTTCGGCGGAGAAGTCCCCTGCTGAGAGATGTGTTCGCTGTGGTGCCCGCCACGGGGCGCTCCGGAGTTCTTCGCCGGATCTCTGGCGCGGCATGCTAGAAGTCGTACAGCGCGAAGTCAGTAATCGGGCGGTACCCAATCCGCTGATAGAGGCCGTTGCTGGTGGGGTTGGCCAGGTCCGCAAACAGCAGGACCTCCGCCGCGCCTGCGGCTAGAGCGGCCCGGCTCACCTCGACTGTCGCGGCGCCGGCGTAACCGCGACCGCGCAGGTGTGCCGGGGTATAGACGGGGGCCACCCGGATCTGGCCCGCGACCATGGGCGTCCTGCCCGCCATGGAGACGGGGGTGCCGTCCGGGGTTTCCCAGAGCGTGACGCGTTCGTCGGCGATGCGCGTGTCCGCCCACGAGCTGTTGTCCGCAGAGGGGGCTCCTCCGATGTCGGTGACGAACTCGCGGTGCCAAAGCATGAGTTGCTCGCGGTCCTGCTCGCCCGCGACTCGCCCCCGGCCCTCAGGGAACGGTTCTGGTGGCGTGAGCGTGCCCAAGCGGTACAGGCGCTCCCGCTCGTGCAGCGTCGGTATCGCGCCCGTGCGCCGCTGCCAAGCCTCTGCGAAGAAGCTGGCGGTGTCGTGGTCCGCGTTGACGCCGGGGAGGGGATGGCCGAGGCCGGCTAGTTGAGCGGCGAGGCTGTCGGCCTCTTCGGGGG